>NZ_JAJDMI010000012.1:0-79924 GCF_020593505.1 Blautia sp. DFI.3.45 | reverse complement strand
TTTTGGCATATTCATGCCAAAACACCTCGCGGGACAGTGGTGTGTGAACAGTAACTATCACAATAACACCATGATTATAAACGTTTGACAGGAATTGTCAAATTCCGATTTCTGTGTTATTCTGAAAAAAATGGTTGCTGTTCAGTATGCATTGCGAAGCGTGCAGATTTCGGGAATGATTTTTCAGACACGCTCTAAGAGCAGAGTGGACGGTAATAAAATTGCAGACAGTGGAGTGGTGGATCATGAAGTATGGAAAGATAAGAATAGAAGATGGATTTCTGGTTTTTACCAGACATATGATGATAAACAATCTTCCATGTAAAGACATTGTATGGGCATATATGCGAAAAGAGGGAGCAGATGAAGGTGATGACAGACAGCTGAGTGTAAATTATCTTGTAATTGTTACCAGACGTAAGAAGAGATACAAGTTCGATATGACAGAAAAAGAGATTCATGAGTGTATCCGCATTCTTAAGATATTAAACCCGGATATGGCAACAGGTTTTCCGAAGGGCGGCAGGATATCTCTTCATAGTCTGCCGAATACCAGAGATCTGGGTGCGATCGTTACAGCTGATGACAGACACATCCTGCCGAGGAGGCTTCTGAGAAGCGGGGAACTTTATCACATTTCAGAGAGCGATAAGAACAGACTTAGAGAAGAATACAATCTGAAGACGGTGATCGACCTGCGTTCGGCAGAAGAGAGAAAATGTAAACCGGATACTATTATAGCAGAAGTAGAATACTACCATGTACCGGTTGTGGATGAGGATGTGCAGGTTATCAGCAACAGAGAACAGTTTGTGAAAATGCTTGCAGGACTCCCGGATGATATGGAAGAATATATGATCAGACAGTACAGGAATTTATGCATGGATCAGCTGGTGTTGAAACAGTATGCGAAGTTTATCGATATTCTTTTCAGGCAGGAAAAAGGTGCTGTTTTGTGGCATTGCGGAACTGGAAAGGACCGTACAGGGATCGGGACTGCTTTTCTGCTCAGTCTGCTGGGGGTGGAGGAAGATGTGATATATGAAGACTATCTGCGCACAAACCGTTATATGGAGCCCAAACTGGTATATATGCAGAGACTTGTACAGACCTGGCCGGAGGCAGATGAGAAAATGACCGAGAAGCTTCCAATTATATATAATGTAAAAGAGGAGTATCTGGCTGCTGTTTTTGAAACAGTGAAAAAGACTTATGGTTCTATGGAAAAGTTTTTCCAGACCGTATTTTATCTGAAACCGAAAATGATCGAAGAGTTCAGAAATAAATATCTGATATAGGCAGTTAATTTGATGTTTTTACAAAAGCTGTCACAGAAAGACATTTGTTTTTGTGCGAAAAATTTATTGACAAAATCACGATTATTGATATAATGGTAACCATACGAGCTATTTATTATATTAACGTGGTGAAAATGTACACGTTGAAAGCAGGTGGGACATGCAGAAGAGAGTATTATCCCTGTTAGTAGATAATACTGCAGGTGTAACAACCAGAGTATCTGGATTATTCAGCCGCAGAGGCTATAACATCGACAGCATTACCGGAGGTGTAACAGCGGACGAGCGTTTTTCCAGAATTACCGTTGTGTGCAGCGGGGATGAACTGATTCTGGAGCAGATCACGAATCAGCTTGCCAAGCTTGTAGATGTAAGAGATATTAAGATCCTGGAGCCGGACAACAGCGTATGCCATGAATTAATGATGATCAAGGTGGCTGCGAAACCGGAGCAGAGACAGGGACTCATTTCCATAGCGGATGTTTTCCATGCGAAAGTCGCAGACGTAAGTGTGGATTCCATGATACTGGAGATGACAGGTAACCATAATAAACTGGAAGCATTTCTTGAGCTGATGGGCGATTACGAGATTCTCGAACTTGCACGTACAGGAATGACCGGTTTATCAAGAGGTTCGCAGGATGTAACCTATTTCTGATGAAAAGACCGGAAGGCTTTTCGGAATGCAGGAAATGGAAGAATATCTCAGAAACAGTACATATATAGTTTGCTAGGGGAGCATCCCTTAACGATAAATTTTTTTACGATTAGCAGGAGGAAAATAAAATGGCTAACAAGATTTTTTATCAGGAAGATTGTAATTTAAGCTTACTGGATGGTAAAAAAATTGCAATTATTGGATACGGAAGCCAGGGACATGCACATGCTCTGAACTTAAAGGATTCCGGATGTGATGTCATTATCGGTCTTTATGAAGGCAGCAAATCCTGGAAGAGAGCTGAAGAGCAGGGCTTTAAGGTATATACAGCAGCTGAAGCAGCTAAACAGGCAGATATCATCATGATTCTTATCAATGATGAATTACAGGCTAAACTTTACAAAGAATCCATCGAGCCAAACCTTGAAGAAGGCAACATGTTAATGTTTGCTCATGGTTTCAATATCCATTTCGGATGCATCAAACCACCAAAGAATGTTGACGTTACAATGATCGCTCCTAAAGCACCTGGTCATACAGTAAGAAGTGAGTATCAGGCTGGAAAAGGAACACCTTGTCTTATCGCTGTAGAGCAGGATTACACAGGAAAAGCTCAGGATCTTGCATTGGCATATGGTCTTGGAATCGGCGGAGCAAGAGCTGGTCTTCTTGAAACTACATTCCGTGTAGAGACAGAGACAGACCTCTTTGGTGAGCAGGCTGTACTTTGCGGTGGTGTTTGCGCACTTATGCAGGCAGGTTTCGAAACACTTGTTGAAGCTGGTTATGATCCAAGAAATGCATACTTTGAATGTATTCATGAAATGAAACTGATCGTAGACCTGATCTATCAGTCAGGATTCGCAGGAATGAGATATTCTATCTCCAACACTGCTGAATATGGTGATTACATCACAGGACCTAAGATCATCACAGAAGATACAAAGAAAGCTATGAAGAAAATTCTTTCTGATATCCAGGATGGTACATTTGCAAAAGACTTCTTACTTGATATGTCTGATGCAGGTGCACAGGTTCACTTCAAAGCTATGAGAAAGAAAGCTTCTGAGCATCAGTCTGAGAAAGTTGGCGAAGAAATCCGTAAACTTTACAGCTGGAATGGCGAAGACAAACTTATCAACAACTAATCTGAATATGATTAAATTAAAATCCCCTGCTGAATGGCAGGGGATTTTTTATGTTATAGGAAATTACTCCGTAATGTTCCTATAACATAAAAAAGCCCTCCGGGCAGGATCGCACTGCGACGGAGAGGAATTATGTCGCTGAAGCGACCCGCCGCAGGCGGAGAATCCTGCAAGCAGGATTCTTTCTTGTATGTACTGACTCAATGATGGTTGTTTGTTCTGTATTATGCAATTCTTAAGATTATGCATAATATAACAAGATGCAAATCAATCTCAGCATTTTATAATTCGACAATCTGTCCTTTTTCTACGTCATATCTGCAGTACTTACCATTTCCGGAAATAAATGGCTGATATGTATCTGTCCTGTTATCTTTAAGATATACAATTCCGGTAGCGATCATCTCCACTAATGAAAAGCGTTCGCTGAGACTGGAAATCCACTTATATGTTTTGTTCTTTGATGAACTTGCCATAACCATATTGTAGGCATGTCCGTCTTCGGTGGCTTCCAGAGAAAAATATACTTTCTCTGCCTTATCAGGAGCATCGAAGACCTGACTTGTAATATAGGAAGAAAAATTGGTGCTTACAAAATTTCGGAAAGATTTCATATCATAAGTGATTCCGGATACTTCGTCTGTGATTTTATCTCCGCGTTCCAGACGAGTTCTAATAATCTTTAGTACCTCTACAGTCCAGTTGATAAAAGAGATACTACTGTAATTCATACTTTCCATCAACTGTTCGATTAGTTTGCGTGACAGGATATTGGAGCGTATTGCCTCATCATAAAGTTCTTTGTTCATGACATTTTCCCTCTTTTTTGATTATTTGTAACTATTCAGCAGTCTACTATCCCGCGAGGTGTTTTGGCATGAACATGCCAAAATCCCGAGACATACAAGTCAAAATCCCATCGCCGAAGGCGATTTTTAATGGATTTTGACTCGTAACTGTGAAGGTACTGAACAGTTACGATTATTTTATGTTTGTTATAGTGTTTCCGCACATTTCTATGTTATACTGATTATAAATCTGTTTGTTGTAAAATGCAACAAAAAATGGACGAATAAATAAAAATATTTGTGAACAGTAACGAATATATTGTTGCCTGTATTTTTGTTTCTCGGAAGGATAATGAGATATAAGGAAAATTGAGGAGGAATAAAATGGAGATAGAAGAAGAGTTTATTTCGGGATTTTGCAGAACATGTAATGGAGGGCAGACTGTCTGCTGCGAATATACGATGGAAGGAGATAAAAGAACCCTCACATTTATGGATTGTGCACATGACAGATGTGTGAATTATGCTGCCTGTGAAATCTACAAACAGGCACATGAAATGGAACGATAAGAATATGTGAGGGTGTACGAAAAGCAGTGAACTGCGAAATGTATTGCTGAGAACGGAGGGGACAGTAACCCGCAAATGCTGTAATTATCGGATTAACCGGAGTTAGAATCAAACATATATGAAAAATAGGCATCTTTGAATGCAGAATAGTTATTTCTGGAAATAGGGACAGAGGAAATGCCGGTAGTGACCATAGTTCTTGTAAACTGTTTTATGTGCGACAGGTTTACAATATAGCTTCGGTGACATTTAAAGAATCCTTTTGCCGGAGTAAAGATCCCTTCGCACTTTGCAAATAATTCGCGGATTTTTAAAGTAGTTCCATTTGAAAGGCAGACCAGAACCTGTTTATTCTGAGCTTCCAGATAATCTACATCATTGAGCGTAATTGAGCAGAATCCATCTGCAGTATGTGCGACGAAAGTTTCCGCCGGAACATTATAAGTTTTAAAAAAATCATCCATAACAGAAAAAAGTTTCAGAGTATTTACTGGTTTTAAAAGATAATGAAAAGCTTTTACATCATAGGAATCCAAGGCAAATTCTCTGGAAGAAGTCAGAAAAATCACAGGAACAGTCAGTCCCATGCTGCGTATTTCTCTTGCTGTATCTATGCCGTTTAATAATGGCATGATGATATCGAGAAAGATCAGATCTATCGGAATTGTCCGGAGAGCTGTTAACAGATCATCGCCGTTGGAATATGGATACAGGGTAAGTGAAAAATCATTTTTTTTCGCCCAGTGCGTCAGGAGTGAACTTAATTCCCGGGTAAAGAGTATTTCATCATCACAAATTGCAATATTCATAATTTTTATCAAAACCTTTCTGTGAGTGAATAAATGTTATGTATTGTATCCGGCAGTGGAAATCCTGTGTCAGATGATAATTCGCAGGACAAAGCAATGGTCCACGATAGAAAAATGACATTGTCCATGCAATTGTTCCACATAATAAATAATACTCCTGACACCGATTCCATGCCCGTTTCTGGTAGAAACCGGAACTCCATCTACAAATGCCGGAATTTTTTCTACGGGATTTTCCAGTTGGAACAGAATGTGATTCTTTTTCTGTGAAAGAGTAAGCCGGGCCCATTTTGAAGGTGATTCCAGCTGCTCCAGTGCATGCATGGAGTTTTCCAGCGCATTGGACAGGATTGTACAGAGGGACAGATCGGAGCATGGAAGTTCTTTTCCTGTAGAAACATTGCATATAAGAGACAATCCTCTGTCTGTGAAACGGGAATGATAAATGGAAAGCACAGAGTTCAGCATTTCATTTCCGGAATAGGCGGCGATGATCGTATCGTCATATGCAGAATTAATTTCATGGATGTATTCCTGTGCTTTATCCGGATGTCCGTTTTGCAGCTGGGTCAGAATAATACTCAGATGGTGGCGCATATCATGCCGCAGGATCGCCAGTCTCTGGCTGCTGATCTTTACCTGTTCAATTTCGTTTTGCATGGATTGAAGCTGCATTTCACGAAGATTGCTGTATTGCGTTATCTCCTGTTTATTCTCATATTCCTGAAAGTAGATGATGAGAAATACCAGGTAGGCAATGCAGAATGCAAATCCCATGAACTCAACAACTGCTTTATTTCCGGAATAAAGTAAAGTTGAAAACTTGGTGGAAGCATAATCAAAAACGTAATATACAAATGGCAGGAAACCGATGATGGAAAGCTCACGTGCATTCTTTGTAAAAATTGTTTTTGTAGATCGAAATACATATCGATAAAGAAGGACAAAAGTTAAGGTTGTTGTTAAGATCCGCACAGAATAATAACACCACTGTAATCCTGTTATTGCCAAAGCGAATAATCCGGTCCAGTTGCTTATCTGGCAACACAGATAGGCAGAAAAGACAGAAACAGCGGAAGAAATCAGAGGATACTTATAATGAACGGAGAGGAATAAAACCAATGGAAAATGTACGATCAGAGGATAGGACATATTTGCAAGAGTTTCCCCAAATAATGCCAGATCAATTACATATAACAGTCCCTGCCCTAAAAATAACAGAAACATAGTCAGGATATTTTTTCTGATCGGTTTGATCCCAAGAAAAAATGCAGAACAGTAAATTCCAAAGAGCATGGTAGTGACACCATGAACAGCAGATAAAATCTGTTCAGACATAACAGCACCTCCGTCTGATAAGGATTAATAAAATTTATCATCAAAATGTTGTATATATATCAAGTATAAAAGATTTCAAATTTAAAGACAACCTTTTTCCATACCATTCACGCCATATAATTACTGTTCGCGTGAAAGAGAAAAAATGCTGTTGTTCTGTGTTATAATCAGTCTATAAAGGAATATCGAAAAAACATACGAGGAAGGAGATGAAAGAGAGAACATATTTAACGATATACCGGCGCTAGATGAAAAAAGAAAAACAGAAGAAAAACAGACCTGATGGAGAAGTACCATGCAGGTCTGTTTTTATATCATTCTTTCCTGTTTTTACTTATTTACATCAATATAACTGTACAATGTATATTTGGAGATTCCGAAATAATTTGCAACCTTATCTCCGGATTTGGTAATAAGGAAAGCACCTGCATCATTTAAGAACTGAATAGCAGTAACCTTATCCTCCTTATTCATTAAAGGAACAGGTTTGCCTACCAGAGCTACAGATTCTTCGATCAGATGATCAAGAAGATCATTGACATTATGAGTGATCTCTTTGGGTTTCTCTTCCTTATTTTCCGGAGTGACAAGAGAATGAAGGGCAGATTCGATCATAGTAAGCTTGGTAATGTCATAATTGATTCCGAAAACATAATGAAGGGTACCATCGTCATCATGAATGTAGGAAGTGCTGCACTTCAGGATCTTGCCGTCTGCTGTTTTCATCAGATAACCGGTATGGTCTTCGGGGGTTGCTCCTTTTTCCTGATTGCGGATCGCATCAAAAACAGCATTGGATGGTCCGTCTCCGATATCTCTGTTTGTAACATGACCATTTACGATGTAGACGATGGAATGTTCCGGCTCCGAAGTTTTCAGATCATGGATTACTACTTCACAGTCAGGTCCGAACTGGGAAGCAAGATCAGCAGCGATTTGTTTTAACACAGTAAGTCGTCCCATTTGATTTCCTCCTATTAATATAACTTTTAAACGGATCATAACCGAATCAGGCGGGGCTTCTATAGTCTGAGCAGTAACAGTCATTCGATTATGAGCATGTAGTAAAGCGGATAAATTTATCCGTCAAAACGTTCAGTGCAGACACATGGAAACTGCACATTTTTTATATTCTATCATAAAAAAAAGGAAATAAAAAGAGCCTAAAAAAAATAAATGTGAATACCTTAAAAAATTTGTGATTATAATCATAAATCATTGAAGTGATATAGGAATCGTGGTATATTTTAAACATGAGAATTGCGATAAGTTAGAGCGTGTCTGAAAAAGGCTTTCTGCAAGATGTGCGTCACAATTTGTGGGATATTTTGCCCGGATGAGGGCGCCGTAGTGGGCTACGGCAACTGAATTCGGGTGAAATATCCCGCAAAGTGGGGCGTTCAGATTGTGGGAATGATTTTTCAGACACGCTCTAGGGGTAAAATACTTTTTGTCCCTAACTTATAATAAAGAAAGGGGTGTCAGAAACAGTGAAAACTTTACTGAAGAATGGTACAGTAGTATCGGGGGATATGTCTGTCAGAGAAGATGTTCTTATAGATGGAGAGAAGATTGTAAAAGTAGGCCGGAATCTGGAAGCAGAGGATGCACAGGTAGTTGATGTAAACGGTAAGCTGCTTTTTCCGGGATTTATAGACGGACATACACATTTTGACCTGGAAGTGGCAGGAACAGTGACGGCAGATGATTTTGAAACAGGAACAAGAGCTGCCATTGCAGGAGGAACAACTCTGGTGATCGATTATGCGTCTCAGGATAAAGGTGGTCATACGCTGAAGGAAGGCCTTGAGAAGTGGCATAAGAAAGCAGATGGGAAATGTTCCTGTGATTATTCTTTCCATATGTCTGTTGTGGAATGGAATGAGGAAACTGAGAGAGAAATACAGGATATGATCAATGAAGGGATTACCAGTTTTAAGCTTTACATGACTTATCCGGCAATGATCGTAGATGACGGTGACCTTTATAAGATTATTAAGAAATTAAATGAATATGGATGTTTTGCAGGGGTACATTGTGAGAATGCAGGGGCAATCGATGCTTTGATCGCAGAAGCCAAAAAAGAGGGACGTCTGGGACCTGAGAATCACCCGTTGGTGCGTCCGGATATTATGGAGGCAGAGGCAGTTCACCGCCTTCTTGTGATCGCAGATGCAGCAGATGCTCCTGTAATGGTAGTACATCTTACCAACCGGAAAGCATTTGAAGAAGTGATGCGTGCCAGAATGAACGGACAAAAGGTATATGCGGAAACCTGTCCGCAGTATCTGCTTCTGGATGACAGTGTATATTCAAAACCGGATTTTGAAGGTGCCAAATACGTGTGTGCACCTCCAATCCGTAAGAAAGCAGATCAGGACTGCCTGTGGAAAGCACTGGCGAATGATCAGATCCAGACGGTTGCAACTGACCAGTGCAGCTTTACAATGGAGCAGAAAGCTCTTGGTAAAGATGATTTCACGAAGATTCCGGGAGGGCTGCCGGGAGTACAGACGAGAGGAACTCTGCTTTATACATACGGTGTACGCACAGGCAGGATCACGCAGGAACAGATGTGCCGTCTGTTAAGTGAGAATGCAGCTAAACTTTACGGAGTGTATCCCAATAAGGGCGTGATACGTGAGGGAAGTGATGCAGATATTGTTGTATTTGATCCTGAGAAGGAAAACGTTATCTCTGCAAAGACACATCTGTATCATACGGATAATAATCCATATGAGGGATTTAAGCTTCATGGAGATATTGACAGCGTATATTTAAGAGGAGCTCATGTGGTGCAGGATGGAAAAGTAATTCTGGAGAAAACAGGAAAATATATTAAACGCGGTAATAAGCAGTGAATATAAAGAATAACAAGAGGTGACAGAAAATGAAACATGAAGTAAATGCAATGGGAAAACAGTGCCCGATTCCGGTAGTGATGACAAAGAAGGTTATTGATAATGCGGCAGTCGGTGATGAGATTGAAATTCTGATCGATAATGAAACCGCAGTGAATAATCTGAGCAGACTTGCAAATAAAACAGGCTGTACGTTTGTATCTGAAAAACTGGGAGACAAAAAGTATCAGGTGAAGATGGCAGTACAGACTGAACAGACAGGTGGTACCTTGGAAGGAGAGGAATTTGTCTGCGAAGCACCGCATAAAAAAGTGACGGTAGCGGTAATCTCCTCAAATGTTATGGGAAATGGTGATGATGAACTGGGAAAGATTTTGATCAAAGGATTTATCTATGCCCTTTCTCAGATGGAAACACATCCGGATACAATCCTTTTCTATAATGGAGGTGCAAAACTTACAACAGAAGACTCTGAAAGTCTGGAAGATCTGAAAAAGATGGAAGAAGAGGGCGTGGAAATCCTGACCTGCGGTACCTGCCTGAAGCATTATGGACTGATGGAGAAACTGATGGTTGGAAAAGTTACCGATATGTATACGATTGCAGAGCGTATGACAGGTGCAGATAAGGTGATTCGTCCGTAAGAAAATGAAGGCCATCATATCTGAGAAAAAAGACAGATATGATGGTATTTTGAACTTTTATTGCAATTTCTGTTCCCTGATATTGTGGTATCTGGCATATCCGGTAAGAATCAGAGTCAGGGCACCATCGCCTGTTACGTTACAGGCTGTCCCAAAACTGTCCTGAAGGGCAAAGATAGTCAGCATCAGAGCTGTAGCAGAATCGCCGAATTTCAGGATACCGGTGATAATACCGAGAGATGCCATAACAGTGCCTCCCGGTACACCCGGAGCACCAATGGCAAAAATTCCAAGCAGGACACAGAAAAGAACCATGGCCCCCGGCGCAGGAACTGCACCATAAAGAATTTTGGAGATTGCCATACAGAAGAATACTTCTGTGAGGACAGAACCACAGAGATGAATATTGGCAAACAGCGGAATACCAAAATCTACCAGATCCTTTCGGAGAGGTTTTGCCCTGTGTGCGCATTGGAGGGCGACCGGCACTGTGGCAGCAGATGACATGGTACCTATGGCTGTGAGGTAGGCGGGACCATAATGTTTCACAACTTTCAGAGGATTTTCTCTGGAATAAATTCCTGCAAGTATATATAGAAGAGCTATCCAGATAAAATGTCCGATCAGAACAATGACGATTACCTGAAGGAATACAGGAAGCTGTCTGGTGATTGTTCCTTCGTATGCCAGTGAACAGAAAGTCAGTCCGATGAAGTATGGGAGAATCGGAATAATGACTCTTGATACAATAGCCAGTATGATCTTCTGAAATTCTTCAAGAAAAGAAGAAATCAGACTGGCTTTTGTCCATGCAGATGCAAGTCCCAGCATAATGGCCAGTACAAGTGCACTCATGACAGGCATTATCTGTGGAATGGAAAGTTCAAAAACTACATCCGGCAAAGCTTTGAGATGACTGGCAGTGGAGCTGAAGGACAAATGTGGGATCAGCAGGTATCCGGATAATGCAGAGAATAAAGCAGCTCCCAGTGAGGAAGCATAAGCAATACTGACTGCAACACCTAACATTCTGGAAGCATTGTTTCCGAGTCTGGTAATAGATGGTGCGATAAATCCAATGATGATCAGCGGAACAGAAAAGCTGATCAGCTGACCAAGAATATACTTCGATGTTACAACCACATTCAGTACTGCAGTCGTAATGGCAGATTCATCTATTATATTAAGAAGAAGTCCGATACAGATTCCAAAAGCCACGCCGACAAGCAGTCTGAAGGGCAGACTGTGTAGAAAAAAGTTTTTTTTCATAATAATCCCCCTTTTTCTGTCAATTATAATATATAATGATGTCATGGTCAAAAGGTATTTTATATCGAAACAGGAGAGAGTTATGTATAGAAAAATTTATCAAATTTTGGAAGAAACAGGAAAAGTAAAAACAGCAATGGTTTTAAACGGGAATCATAAGGGCGAAAAATGTCTGATAAAAGAAAACCATTGTGTATTATCCGATGAAAATACAGCAGATTTCTGGAAAAAATATGAAGCTGATCTGGCGGAGTGCCAGGAGACAAAAGTTGTTCATATGGGAGATGTAGATTTCTTTGTGGAAATTTATGTGAAAAATCCGCAGCTTATCATTTTTGGAGGCGGACATGTTTCGCAGCCTGTTGCAAAAATTGGAAAAATGCTGGGATTTCATGTGACTGTTATGGATGACAGAGAAGATTTTGTGACTTCAGAGAGATTTCCGGATGCTGATCGGCTGATCAAAGGCAGCTATGATAAGCTTTCAGACAAAATACCGGCCTATGAAAATGCTTATTATGTGATCGTGACAAGAGGTCATCTCGGAGACAGTGCCTGTGCCAGACAGATCCTGAGACGCCCTTATACTTATCTGGGAATGATCGGCAGTAAAAATAAGGTAAAACTGACCAGAGAAAAATTACTCGGAGAAGGTTTCAGCGAAGAACAGCTCAACAGTATCCATGCACCGATTGGATTGCCGATCGGAGGACATATGCCGGCAGAGATTGCTGTAAGTATTGCTGCGGAGATCGTTCAGGAAAAGAACAGGTATGATGTTTCTTATATTGATGGAGTTGTGGAGGATGCTGTCAGGAAAAAAGAAAATGGAATTATGATCACGATCATATCCAAGAGTGGTTCTTCTCCAAGAGGGACAGGAAGTAAAATGTTTATTGATAAAGACGGGAATTCATATGGAAGCATCGGAGGCGGAAATGTAGAATTTCAGGCTTTGAAATATGCACCAGAAGCGCAGCATGGTGAAATCAGAAAATATAATCTGTCTAACCAGGGCGGTGCGAATCTGGGAATGATCTGTGGCGGCGAGGTGGAAGTCCTTTATGAATTGTTGTAGATAAACACAGAACCTACAGCGTTACTGTTCACATATCACTATCCTGCGAGGTGTTTTGGCATGAATATGCCAAAATCCCGAGACATACAAGCCAAAATTCCATTGCCACAGGCAATCTGGAATGAATTTTGGCTACGTTACTGAGAACGGAGTGAACAGTAACCCTGCAGCAATTCCGCGCAAATGGAAGAAAGCAGACAAAGCAGGACAAAACGCATACTTGAATTATCTGTAAGAATCGTGTATATTAATACATAAAGCGAACACAGAAAACACGAGGGGACAGAGCGTGTTTGATAAAGGAGGAAACTACTTATGAAGAAATCACTTTGGCTGGTTCTTGTACTGGGACTTGCATTTGCTGCTCAGGGATGCGGATTTGATCCTACTATTGATTCCAGCGTTATGATCGTTAAAGTAACACCAACACCGGAAGTCACACCTACTCCTGAGGCTTCAGAGGCAACACCAACACCGGAAGCAACACCGACGCCGGCAGCAGAGCAGACAGCCAGTGGTGTAAAAGTAGAAGTGAAATCCGATACCTATTATGCGTCATCAGAATTAAATCTTCGTTCTGATGCAAGTGCAGATGCAGATCTGATTTCAAGTGTGGCAGCCGGAACTCAGCTGAACAGTACAGGTGTATGCGAGAATGGATGGATTCGTGTGGATTATAATGGACAGACCTGTTATGCAAGCGGAGATTTTGTGACAACAACAGCTCCGGCAGCAGACGCAGGTGAGACTGCAGCAGATACATCAGCAGATACGTCTTATGATGAAAGTGCAGAATAATCTGATGATATAAAAATTTGTATCAGTCCTCTTTAAATATATTTCTATGAGAGGTACAATAAAGGCTTTTTTGGAAAAATGTTGACAGAAATGTATAAGTAAAAGCAGAAGCTGCAGAGGATAATGACCTGTCAGCTTCTGCTTTTTTTGTCTGAAAAATACGATAGAAATCTTTTTCGGTGTGTTGTTTATGAGGATTGCTATAATACTGTAGAATGTTACTGTGGATAAATAAGTCTGTCCGGCTTGATATCATAAAGAACCTCATCCAGAAATTTTTCTGCCAGATATTTTGCCATAGGCAGATTCATATCCAGATAATTTCCGCAGTCTTTTGCAGATGCTCCCGGAACTTCACCTTCAAAATCACGTATAAATTCAAAAGTCTCGATCATAAGCGGAACGATATCCTTGGACTCATAATCTCCATTTAAAAGAAGATAATTGCCTGTACGGCATCCCATCGGTCCCCAGTAGATCATTTTAGAGCCGAACTCTTTATGATTTCTCAGGAATGTTGCTGCCAGATGCTCGATCGTGTGAAGTTCAGCAGTATTCATCACAGGTTCTTCGTTAGGAGAAGTCATACGGATATCGAAGGTAGTGATCATACTGTCGCCAACCGGATCCTTACGTGAAACATAAATTCCAGGCTGTAATTTGATATGGTCAATGGTAAAACTTGTTATTTTTTCCATTTTGGATTCCTCGCTTTCTTTTGCAGATATATTCTGACTGTTCATCAGTCTGTTGTTCCGGTTTCACTGCAAAAAGGGAAGGTACAGAACTGAACAGCCATATACATTTTAACAGGCAATCAGAAAGAAGTAAACACAGGAAACATTCACAATCTGAACATTTTGTGAAAAGAGTTGTTTTTTTTCTGAGATAGGTTATAATCAGATTGTTGTAAATGATTTCGGAGGTAAAGGAAAATGAAAAGAAAATTACTGGCAGCACTTTGTGTTACAGCTATGTCAGCAGGTTTACTGGCAGGATGTGGCAGCAGTGATAAAACAGAAGAGAGTACAAAAACAGAGGAAACAGCGAAAGAGGAGACTTCTTCTCAGGAAGAGACGGAGACAAAAGCTGCTTCTTCTGACAGTGATAATGTAGCAAGTGAAGAAGAGGCAGAAAAAGCAGGATTTTCTGATGGTTCTGATGAAAAGAGTGATTCTGCTGATACAGATTCTGAAAATAAAGATTCTTCAGACAGCAGTACAACCAGTGTGCTTCTGGATACTTCCAAAGAACTGACAGGAATTCATCACGCAGAGATTGAAGTAAAGGATTACGGTACGATTGATGTGGAACTGGATGCAGATACAGCACCGATCACAGTGACAAATTTCGTGAAACTCGCACAGGAAGGTTTTTATGACGGACTGACATTCCACCGTATCATGGATGGATTCATGATCCAGGGTGGTGATCCCAACGGAGACGGAACAGGTGGATCAAAAGAGAATATTAAGGGTGAGTTCAGCAACAATGGAGTAGACAATGATATTTCCCACACAAGAGGGACTATTTCCATGGCAAGAGCCAGTGATCCGGACAGCGCAAGCTCGCAGTTCTTTATTGTTCAGGCAGACAGTACATTCCTGGACGGAGATTATGCAGGATTTGGCCATGTAACAGAAGGTATGGATATTGTTGATAAGATCTGCGAGGATGCAAAACCGACAGACGACAATGGAACAATCCCGTCAGATCAGCAGCCGGTTATTGAGAAGATCACAATTACGGATTAAGTAAAGCAGAAAATAAAGCAAGTGTCCGAAAAACAGAACAAAAATTGAAAAAAGGCACAGCAAAAAACAGCAGGGAAGATATGAAAAAATCTTTCCTGCTGTTTGGTTTAAGAAGGGAACAATTACGGATTAATTTTTGATTACCAGTACCGGGATTGGCGGATTGTTGGGGCGGTTGTAGTAATCGCTTTTGATTACCAGGTATTGATGGGAATCAAGATTTTTCAGCCAGTCAAGGATCTGATCCCTCTCTTCAAATCCGGAATCGCCACCACTGTAGATGCAAAGAGAAATCATCCCGCCTTTTTTCAGAAGTGTTAAAGCCTGAGTCAGCGCCTGAATGCTGGTTTCTCCTCTGGTTGCAAGTGAATGATCTCCGCCGGGCAGATAGCCGAAATTAAAGACAATGCAGCTTACACTGTCTGGTGTAGCATATTCTGCCATATTTGCATGAGATTCCAGAAGCAGAGTATAATTTTCCGGAGCATGTCCGGCAGTCAGTTTCTCTTGGGTTGCAGCCAGTGCCTGCTCCTGAATATCAAAGGCAAGGACCTTTCCTGATTTTCCGCATAGCTGCGAAAGCAGAAGCGTATCATTTCCGTTTCCCATTGTAGCATCAATACAGAAGTCTCCTTCCTGTACCTGCTGTCTGATAAAAGCTGCGCACCATTGCGTGATCTGATAATTCTTCATATATTCCTATATTCCTCCACAAAGTCATACACCGGATTTATATGTTGATATCAGTATATTATAGTAATCCGGTCTGTCAGTTAAGTCAGGTAGAGTCCAGCGCAAATTATGGATATCTGACTGATTATTATTATAATGCAGGAAATCTTTATAAACAACGGTTAAGTGTAATCTTGCTGAGGTTCACCTGCAATATCCTATTGTCCTGATGTTACTGTTCACATACCTCTATCCCGCGAGGTGTTTTGGCATGAATATGCCAAAATCCCGAGACATACAAGCCAAAATTCCATTGCCGTAGGCAATCTGGAATGAATTTTGGCTACGTTACTGTGAACAGTAACGTTCTGATTGTTTCGCAAATAAAACAAATCACTTATTGCATTTTTGATAATAATTAGTCTATAATAAATAGAATTGTAAAAGTCAGAATCCTGTTATCAAAGATGAATTATGATAGATTTTGACATGTAAGTATAAAGACGTAGAAACAGCCAGAAATAATATGGTTCGGAGAAAGAGGTAAAGGAAAATGACACTGGAAGGAAAAACAGTATTACTGGGAGTGACAGGCAGCATTGCGGCGTATAAGATTGCATATCTGGCAAGCGCGCTGAAGAAACGCCATGCAGATGTTCATGTGCTGATGACAGAGAACGCTACGAATTTTATCAATCCGATCACTTTTGAAACTCTCACAGGAAATAAATGTCTGGTGGATACCTTTGACCGGAATTTTCAGTTTCAGGTAGAGCATGTATCGATTGCAAAGAAAGCAGATGCGGTGATGATCGCACCGGCAAGTGCCAATGTGATCGGTAAACTGGCACATGGGATCGCAGATGACATGCTTACTACCACGATCATGGCATGCAAATGTAAAAAATTCATTTCCCCGGCCATGAATACCAATATGTTTGAGAATCCTGTAGTACAGGATAATTTAAAGATTCTGGAGCATTACGGATATGAAGTGATCGCTCCGGCGTGTGGATATCTGGCATGTGGTGACACAGGAGCGGGAAAAATGCCGGAACCTGAGACATTACTTGCCTATATTGAGCGCGAAGCTGCCTGTGAGAAAGATCTGAAAGGAAAGAAAATCCTTGTAACTGCAGGTCCTACACAGGAATCTGTTGATCCTGTTCGTTATCTTACCAATCATTCTTCAGGAAAAATGGGCTATGCTATTGCGAAAGCTGCCATGCTCCGAGGTGCAGATGTCACGCTGGTCAGCGGACGTACTTCAATTGAACCTCCCATGTTTGTAAATCTGATACCTGTTGTGACTGCAAGAGACATGTATGAAGCTGTAACTTCTGTCAGCAACGAACAGGACATCATTATTAAAGCTGCTGCTGTGGCAGATTACCGCCCTGCCAGAATCAGTGAAGAAAAAGTTAAGAAAAGTGACGGACAGATGTCCATAGAACTGGAAAGAACAGATGATATCCTGAAGTTTCTTGGGGAACACAAACGGCATGGACAGTTTCTCTGCGGATTTTCCATGGAGACACAGAATGTGATCGACAATTCCAGAGCCAAGCTGGCAAAGAAAAATCTGGATATGGTGGCTGCCAACAATGTGAAAGTGGAGGGCGCCGGATTTCAGGGAGATACCAATGTACTGACATTGATCACACAGGATGAGGAAATCTCTCTTCCGCTTATGAGTAAAGAAGACGCAGCTTTTAGGATCCTGGATAAAATCTTTTCGCTGATGCAGGATTCTGTCTGTTAAGGGAACAGGACGATTAAGAAATTGGAGATAAATAATTATGATTTTAGCAATTGACGTTGGAAACACCAATATTGTAGTTGGATGTATTGATGACCTGAAAACATATTTTATAGAACGCCTTTCTACTAACCGTACAAAGACGGAACTGGAATATGCGGTGGATTTAAAGAATGTTCTTGATATCTATCATATAAAAAAAACAGAGATTGAGGGCTGTATTATTTCTTCTGTAGTGCCGCAGATCACAAATATTGTGAAACTTGCCGCAGAGAAAATTCTTAAGAAAAATGCAATTGTTCTCGGACCCGGTGTAAAGACAGGACTGAACATTATGATGGATAATCCGGGACAGCTTGGCGCAGATCAGGTTGCTGATGCAGTGGCAGGAATTGCCGGTTATCCGGTGCCGTTGATCCTTATCGATATGGGAACTGCAACCACAGCGTCTGTTGTCAACAGTAAGAAGCAGTATGTAGGCGGAATGATTCTTCCGGGTGTAGGGGTTTCCCTGGATGCACTTACTGCGAGGGCTTCCCAGCTCAGCGGAATCAGTATTGATGCGCCAAGACATGTGATCGGGAAAAACACGATCGAATGTATGAAGAGCGGGGTTCTTTACAGCAATGCAGCAGCTCTGGATGGAATTATTGACAGGATCGAAGAGGAACTGGGGGAGAAGGCAACTGTAGTGGCAACCGGTGGTCTGGCAAAGAAAATCGTTCCCCATTGTAAAAGAGAAATCATTCTGGATGAGGAACTTCTTCTGAGAGGTCTTCTGATCATTTATGAGAAAAATAAGTAAGAATGTATATGCATTCATATCAAAACAGTTCATCAGACAAAAAACTGATGAACTGTTTTGTTTGCAGTAATTTATGGAATTGCTATAAATACATTATTTTAGAGGATTGCTATAAAAGGCAGAAATAAAATCAATGGGAAGCGGAGCAGTAAAAAGCATGACCTTTCCGGTTGTCGGATGAGTAAACTCCAGCTGATAAGAATGAAGGGGCTGACGGTTTATCCGACGGTAATCAGGATTATATAAATAATCTCCGGGCAGAGGATGCCCGATATATTTCATATGCACACGTATCTGGTGTGTGCGCCCTGTTTCCAGATGAAGTTCGGCCAGAGAATATTCTTTTCCGGCCGCCAGCCGTTCATAATGAGTTATTGCAGACTCCCCGGTTCCGAAATTTACTTCCCTGGTGATCACGGAGCCTTCCATTCGTGCGATAGGAGCGTTGATCGTTCCGGAGTCAGGAAGAAGCCCGTCTACAAGTGCGAGATAAGTCCTGAGAATCTGACGTTTTTTCATCTGAACTGACAGAATCGCTGCGCTGAGGGGATTTTTGGCAAGGATCAGAGCACCGGTGGTATCCCGGTCCAGCCGGTTGATACAGCGGTAAACAAAATCCTCTCCTTTTTCTGCAAAATACCAGGCGATTCCATTTGCCAGAGTATTTTCATAATTTCCCGCAGAAGGGTGCACAGGCATATCTGCAGGCTTGTTTATCACAAGGATATCCTCATCTTCATAAATGATATTCAAATCCATCTTTGTACGGATAATGTTTTCTCCTGATTCGGTTTCAGGAACAGTGATGATCAGATGATCCTGCGGTTTAAGCACTGATCGTCCGAAACCACGTTCACTATTGAGAATGATGGTGTTGGGAGTGTTCTTCATTGAGCTTAATATGTGGCGGGAAAACCCCTCTTTTTTTAGAAAGTCCAGAATCGTGACCGGAGTTGTATTTTCGGAGATAATATATTTAAGGATTCTTTGCATATGATCTGTCTGCTTTCTTGATTTGTATAAGATTTAAGAATTGCGGGCTGATATGCCCTGCCTTATTTTTAACAGATTTACTGTATCAGATTTTGAAGAACATAACAAGAACAATTATCAGATTTCCTGAAAAATTACTGTTCACTTTGTTCACAGTAATGTAGCCAAAACTCATTCCAGATTGCCTGCGGCAATGGAATTTTGGCTTGTATGTCTCGGGATTTTGGCATATTCATGCCAAAACACCTCGCGGAATAGTGGCGGGTGAACAGTAACCCTGAAAACGTTAAAAAATACATTTTATTCTATTGCATCACAGAAAATTAAGCGTATAATCAAAAAAAGAAAATAGATTCAGGTGGAAAAAAATGAAAGAACAGCAACATATTTTTACAAACAAAATGCTCCGAACCCTGTTGATACCGGTTATTTTTGAACAGGTACTGAATTCCCTGATGGGAACTGTGGATACCATGATGGTCAGCAATGTAGGCTCTGCTGCAATATCCGCAGTATCTCTGGTGGATTCCATCAATGTATTGGTGATCCAGGCGTTCTCAGCGCTGGCAGCAGGCGGTGCAATCCTCTGTTCACAGTACATAGGTCAGAAAAATCATGAAATGGCAAATAAATCAGCAAGACAGGTATTATTTATCATTACTGCCATATCTGTAGCAGTGACTGCTCTGTGCCTGCTGTTTCGTGTGCCGCTGTTAAAACTGATATTCGGAAAAGTAGAAGCAGATGTTATGACTGCCTCTCAGGTGTATTTCTTCTATACGGCATTATCCTTTCCATTTATAGCACTCTATGATGCGGGAGCATCCATATTCCGGTCCCAGGGAAATACCAGAGGGCCAATGACAGTATCGGTTATTTCAAATGTGATTAATATCGGCGGAAATGCGGCGCTGATCTGGGGATTCAATATGGGAGTGGCAGGAGCTGCCATCGCAACTCTTGCATCCAGAGTCTTCTGTGCTGTAGTGGTACTCTGGCAGCTTCGTATGGACAGACAGCCTATTGTAGTCAGAAATTACAGACAGATCCGCCCCGATGGAAAAATGATCAGAAGAGTTCTGGCTCTGGGAATTCCGTCCGGTATAGAGAACAGCATGTTTCAGCTTGGAAAGCTGGCAATACAGTCTTCCGTATCCACACTGGGAACAGTAGCCATTGCAGCTCAGGCAATGACAAATATTCTTGAGAACCTTAACGGTATTGCAGCTATCGGTGTAGGAATCGGTCTGATGACTGTAGTAGGACAGTGTCTGGGAGCGGGCAGAAAGGATGAGGCAGTTTACTATATTAAGAAATTAAGTGTTCTTGCAGAAATCATTGTTGTTGCAAGCTGTCTTTTGGTGTTTGCCTTAACCATTCCGGTCACAAAGCTGGGTGGTATGGAACCTGAAAGTGCAAGAATGTGTTTCCATATGATATCCTGGATAACGGTTGTCAAACCTATTGTATGGACTCTGGCATTTATCCCTGCTTATGGCCTCAGAGCAGCCGGAGATGTAAAATTTTCCATGATCACATCCTGTATCACTATGTGGACATTCCGTTTTTGCCTTTGTGTATATCTGATCCGTTTCAGAGGCTTCGGCCCAATGGCTGTATGGATTGGAATGTTTACTGACTGGACAGTGCGGGGAATCGTATTTTCTCTTCGCTTCCACAGCAGGAAATGGCTGAAGCATAAGGTAGTATAATAAGGTGGTATAGCCATGAAATGCGTTGACTTTTACTGCTCAAAATTATATAATGATTCTCGGAAATAATTCTGGAAAAGCATTACAGGAAGTCAGGTGAAATTCCTGCGCAAGTCCGTTACTGTAACAGCCAGATACTGTCTGCTTTTCATTGTATATAAGAAATATGATCTGCGGCAACCAGAGGATATTTCGGGAAAAGAGCTTTCAGGAGGGATTTTGTTGCACACAGAAATCCCTCCTTTTTATGTATAGCAATGCTGTAGAGTAATCTGCAGACAGAATGTGACAACAATGCAGCAAAGGAGGCGTCATGAAAAACGGACTGGAAGATTACTACGTGATACGTGGCAATAAAAAAATGAGGTTTGGCTATACAACAGGCTCCTGCGCAGCAGCTGCATGTAAGGGTGCTGCAGAGATCCTGCTGGGTGGTGTCATGCAGAAGGCTGTCACCTTGATGACTCCTAAGGGAATCCTGCTTACACTGGAACTGAAAGACATCCGGATTGAAGGAAATCAGGTGACCTGTGCAATTCAGAAGGATGCAGGAGATGATCCGGATACTACAAACGGAATACTGGTTTATGCCACGGTGCAGAAAACAAAAGAACCGGGAATCATCCTCGACGGAGGTGTTGGTGTGGGAAGGGTAACAAAAGCCGGACTTTCCCAGAAAATTGGGGAAGCAGCTATTAATCCTGTGCCAAAGGCCATGATTTTGCGTGAAGCCACAGAAATTGCTGAGAAATATGATTATGAGGGTGGTCTGAAAATCACCATCTCCGTTCCTGAAGGTGTGGAAATTGCAAAGAAAACCTTTAATCCACGTCTGGGAATTGTGGGAGGAATCTCCATTCTGGGAACTTCCGGGATTGTAGAACCTATGAGCGAAGCTGCTCTTGTACAGAGTATCAATGTAGAGATGAAGCAGCATTTTTCCCAGGGAGAAGAATATCTTCTGGTAACACCGGGAAATTACGGGGCAGATTATCTGCGGGAGCATATGGATCTCCCTTATGAAAAAAATATCAAATGCAGCAATTATGTAGGTGAGACCATTGACATGGCAATTGATATGGGAGTTAAGGGAATCCTTTTCATTGCTCATATCGGAAAGTTTGTAAAAGTTGCAGCAGGGATCATGAATACTCATTCCCACAGTGCAGATGCCAGGATGGAAGTGCTGGCATCCAATGCGATCCGGGCAGGAGCATCGTTGGAGTGTGCAAAGGAAATCCTGAATGCATCTACTACAGATGAAGCAATAGACATTCTAGAAAAATATCAGATACTTCAGAAGACCATGAAAGAGATCCTGGACAGGATCCAGTTTTATTTAAATCACAGATCCTATGAGCAGATCCTTTTAGGGGCAGTGATCTTTAATAATACTTATGGGTATCTGGGGCAGACTGCAGATGCAGAGAAGCTGATAAAGCTGATTAATGCACAGAATGATGAGGCACAGTAAAGATCCTATCGCAAAGGCGATTTTAACCGAATCAAGTAAGTCCCCTGCTTCAATTGCGAAAAGCAATAAGCAGTGGGTGGGGACTTGCTTGTATCAGGAGGAGTGCAAGCTCCTTCTGATAAACTGCGGAGCAGTTATTCGGTTATGAGCAAGTAGCGAAGCGGATTGCGAATATCCGCTTGAATGGATTTTGACTCACAACTGTGAAAGTATTGAACAGTTGAAATAAATTTATAAAAAGGAGAATGATAGATTATGGTACATTTCGTAGGAGCAGGTCCGGGAGCACCGGATCTTATCACAGTAAGAGGAAAACAGTATCTGGAGGAAGCTGATGTGGTGATCTATGCAGGATCACTGGTAAATCCAAAGCTTCTGGAATACACAAAGGACATCTGCACCATCTACAACAGTGCAAAAATGACACTGGAGGAAGTGATCCATGTGATCGAGAAGGCAGAAGCAGAGGGAAAGACAACTGTCCGACTTCATACCGGAGATCCATGTATTTACGGTGCGATTCGTGAGCAGATGGATATTCTGGATGAGAAAAATATTGCTTATGATTACTGTCCGGGTGTCAGTGCATTCTGCGGTGCTGCAAGTGCCCTGAATCTGGAATATACTCTGCCGGATATTTCCCAGAGTGTGATCATTACACGAATGGAAGGCAGAACTCCGGTTCCGTCCAAGGAAAGCATTCAGTCATTTGCAGCTCATCAGGCAACTATGGTTGTATTCTTAAGTACAGGAATGCTGGAAGAGCTGAGCAGACGTCTTATTGAAGGCGGTTATACAGCAGATACACCAGCAGCCATTGTATATAAGGCAACCTGGCCGGAACAGAAGACCTTCGTCTGCACAGTGGGAACACTGGCAAAAACGGCTGCAGAAAATAATATTACAAAAACAGCTCTGATGATCATCGGAGATACAGTTGCAGCAGCACACTATGACCGTTCCAAGCTGTATGATCCGGAGTTTACCACAGAATTTCGTGAAGCTGTGAAATCAAAAACACATCACTCATAGAATCTGGTAACCTTAAGGAATTGCTATCGTTTATGAGATTACTGTAAACAGGAGAAAGAGAAGGAATATAACAGTGAAGGTTGCACTTATATGCTTCAGCCTTACCGGTCAGCAGACCGGGGAGAGATTATGCCGGGGGCTGGAAGCTGCCGGTATGACAGCAGAACTGGATAAAAAAAGTAAATATCTTCTGGATTCTATTCAGATCAGTACCTCTGCATGGGCAGGAGAGAAATTTTCTGATTCAGATGCACTGATCTTTATCGGTGCCACCGGAATTGCCGTCCGCAGCATTGCGCCTTATGTAGCGTCAAAGAAGTCAGACCCTGCGGTGCTGGTTGTAGATGAATGTGGAAAGTTTGTCATTTCCCTTCTGTCCGGACATCTGGGCGGTGCCAATGAACTGGCGCTGAAAACAGCAGAAATTCTGGAAGCAATACCAGTGGTCACAACAGCCACAGACCTGCATCACCGTTTTGCAGTAGATGTTTTTGCAAAGAAAAACAATTGCAATATTTTTAACATGAAAGCAGCAAAGGAAGTCTCTGCTGCACTTCTGGCAGGAAAGAAAGTTGGATTTTACAGTGAGTTTCCTGTAGAAGGCGAACTGCCGGAGGGGCTGGTCCGGTGTGACGAATATGGGAATCCTGTCAGCAGTATGGATGACAGATCAGAAGAGGAAACACAGAAAAGCTCTGATTTTAATGGAACAGGGACAGACTGTACGAATATAGACTGCGGAGTTGCAGTTACTGTACATACTTCCTGTAATCCTTTTATTTCTACCACACAGGTAGTTCCGAAATGTCTGACTCTGGGTATGGGATGCAGGAAAGACAAGGATGCCCGTGGAATCGCAGAGGCAGCGCAGAAGGTGCTGGACAGATCCGGATTTCATAAAGAAGCATTTGAGCAGATCGCAAGTATTGATCTGAAGAAAGAAGAAAAGGGAATCCTGTCATTGTCACAGGACTGGCAGATTCCTTTTGTGACTTATACAGAAGAAGAATTAAAACAGGTGCCTGGAGAATTTACTCCCTCACCTTTTGTAAAAAAGATCACAGGTGTGGACAATGTCTGTGAGAGAAGTGCAGTCCTTGCCAGTGGAAATGGCAGGCTGCTGCAGAGAAAAACAGGAGAAAATGGTGTGACCACAGCAGTGGCTGCCAGGGAATGGAGGATACATTTTGAGTAAAATATATGTAATCGGAATCGGACCGGGAGCTTATGATCAGATGACAGGAAAAGCGATACGCGCCATGAATGAAAGTGATGCAATCATCGGATATACCGTATATGTAGACCTGGTGAAGGAATATTTTCCGGGAAAAGAATTTATGACTACACCAATGAAAAAGGAAGTGGACCGCTGTGTCCTTGCTTTTGAAGAGGCAAAGAAAGGCAAAACTGTTTCCATGATCTGCAGCGGTGATGCAGGAGTTTACGGTATGGCAGGTCTGATGTATGAGGTTGGTGTCAATTATCCGGAAACAGAACTGGAGATCATCCCGGGTGTGACAGCGGCAACAGGTGGAGCTGCTGTTCTGGGTGCACCTCTGATCCATGACTTCTGTCTGATCAGCTTAAGCGACCTTCTCACACCATGGGAAAAGATAGAGGCAAGACTTCTGGCAGCAGCTCAGGCAGATTTTGTTGTATGCCTTTACAATCCGTCAAGTAAAAAACGTCATGATTATCTGCAGAAAGCCTGTGATCTGATGATGAAATACAAATCACCGGATACCATCTGCGGAACAGTTTCCAATATTGCAAGAGAAGGCGAAGAAGCTCATGTAATGACATTAAAGGAACTGAGAGATACACAGGTGGATATGTTTACCACAGTATTTATCGGTAATTCTCAGACAAAGGAAATCAACAATAAGATGGTAACACCGAGGGGATATAGGAATGTATAAAGTTCTTGTTTTTGCGGGAACAACAGAAGGATACGAGATCTGCCGGTTTCTGGCAGATCATAAGATAGAGACAAAAGGTTTTGTTGCCACAGAATATGGCAGCAAATCTCTTACAGAAAATGAATTTCTCACTGTTCAGACCGGAAGACTGGATGCAGCGGACATGGAAGAGGTCTTTTTACAGGAGAAACCGGAAATGGTGCTGGATGCTACCCATCCTTATGCTGCTGAGGTGACTGTAAATATCAGGACAGCCTGTGAAAATACGCAGACAGCATATTACAGGGTGCTGAGAGAGGCCGGGGAACATGAGGACAGGGCAGTATATGTGGACAGTGTTCAGGCTGCTGCAGATTATCTGGATCAGACCCAGGGAAATGTATTGCTGACAACAGGAAGCAAGGAGCTGGCCGGCTTTACAGGCATGAAGGATTATCAGAACCGTCTTTATGCAAGAGTCCTTTCTCTGCCCAATGTGATGAAAGCCTGTGCAGAGCTGGGATTTGAGGGAAAACATCTGATAGGAATGCAGGGGCCTTTTTCCAGAGAGCTGAATGCTGCAATGCTCAGACAATATGACTGCAGATATCTGGTCACAAAGGATACAGGAAAAGCAGGTGGATTTCAGGATAAGATCGATGCTGCCCTGGAATGTGATGCAGTTCCTGTGATTATCGGGCGTCCTCTGAAGGAGAAAGGAATGTCTGTGAGAGAATGTAAGAGATTTCTTACAGAACATTTCAGCTTAGCCCACAGACCGCATATTATATTGCTGGGAATTGGAATGGGAAGTCAAAAACTTCTCACTGTCCAGGGTAAGAACAGCCTGGATCAGGCGGATCTTCTGATCGGTGCCAGAAGGATGGTGGATTCTGTGAAACGTCCGGGACAGGATGTGTTCGTGGAATACAGAAGCCAGGAGATCAGGGATTACATTGATGCACATCCGGAGTATGACAATATTGTAATCGTCCTTTCAGGAGATGTGGGCTTCTACAGCGGAGCCAGAAAACTTCTGGAAGTACTGTGTCAGGACAGTGCGGATCTGAGAGTACAGAGAAAGAACGGATCAGAGAAGAGTGAGGAAGAACGGGATAGTTCAGCACAAAATAATACAGAGATAGAGATTCAGTGTGGGATTTCCTCAGTTGTATATTTTATGTCCCAAATAGGATTGTCCTGGGATGATGCCAAAATCGTCAGTGCACATGGAAGAGGATGTAATCTTATCTCACATATCTGTTATGCGGAGAAAGTATTTTCCATACTTGGAACCTCAGACGGTGTAGCAGTTCTGGCAGAGAAACTGGTAAAATACGGGATGGGTGATGTGCTCCTTTATGTGGGAGAGAATCTGTCTTATGAAAATGAGAAGATTTTTGTAAAACCTGCCAGCGAGCTGACAGAATATAAGGGTGATCCTTTGTCCGTCATCTGTGCAGTAAATGAAAATGCAGGAACACGTCTGGAGACGCATGGGATCAGAGATGAAGAATTTATCAGAGGCAAAGCGCCTATGACAAAGGAAGAGGTGCGTACGGTATCCCTTTCCAAATTGCGGCTGACTGCTGATTCTGTCTGCTATGATGTGGGTGCAGGAACAGGCTCACTGTCAATAGAGATGGCACTTCGTGCTCATCAGGGACAGGTCTGGGCAATTGAGAAAAAGGAAGACGCAGTTGAACTGATCCACCGGAATAAGGTGAAATTTGCAGCGGATAATCTGGAGATTGTGGAAGGACTTGCACCGGAGGCTCTGAAAGATCTTCCGACACCAACCCATGCTTTTATCGGAGGCTCGTCAGGAAATCTGAAAGAGATCGTGAAGCTGTTACTTGAAAAGAACCCTCAGGTCCGGATCGTGATCAACTGTATCACTCTTGAAACTGTGTCTGAAGCATTGGAAACAGCGAAAGAGTTTGGATTTGAAGAAAATGAAATCGTGCAGCTAAGTGCGGCACGTTCAAAGGCAATCGGACGTTATCATATGATGATGGGCGAGAATCCTATTTATATTATTACACTTCAGAATCCCGGGAAATAACAAATGATGCAGATATCAGGGATTACAAATTAACAGTTAAGGAAATACAGATTAACAGTTAATAGATTGGAATGCCCTGAAATTGTTGAAAAAATATAGGACAGAAACAGAGGAGAACAGGGATGGATATTCCAAGAATACTTCTTGCAGCAGGAGCCAGCGGCAGTGGCAAAACTCTGATTACCTGCGGACTTCTGCAGGCACTGGTCAATCGAAAAGTGAAAGTGGCATCTTTTAAATGTGGACCGGATTATATAGATCCCATGTTTCATTCCAGAGTCATCGGGACGAAATCCCGTAATCTGGACACCTTTTTTACAGATGCCGAGACTACCCGATACCTGCTTGGAAAAAATGCAGCAGACTGCGATATTGCAGTGATGGAAGGTGTTATGGGCTATTATGACGGCGTGGGTGGAATATCCACGAAAGCAAGCGCCTATGACCTGGCAGATACCACAGATACTCCGGTCATCCTTGTGGTAAACAGCAGAGGAATGAGTATTTCCCTGGCAGCTTATATCAAAGGTTTTATGGAGTACAAAGAGAAAAGCCATATCAAAGGCGTAATCTTTAACCAGATGTCTCCCATGCTTTATCCCAGAATGAAGAAGCTGGTGGAAGAACAGCTTGAGGTGGAGGTTCTTGGATATGTGCCAAAGGTGGAGGACTGTGTGATCGAGAGCCGTCATCTGGGTCTTGTGCTTCCTGAGGAGATTTCTGATCTGAAGGAACGTTTGCAGAAGCTTGCCGGAATATTGGAAGATACACTGGAGATCGACAGGATTCTTGCACTTGCCCAAAATGCAGAGGAGCTGCAGGTGCCGGAATCTCTGATACAGAAAGATAGGACATATGGATATTGTCTGCCACAGAAGCTGCGTATCGGAGTGGCAAAGGATGAAGCCTTTTGTTTCTTTTATGAAGACAATTTCCGTCTCCTTCAGGAAATGGGGGCAGAGCTGGTTGATTTCTCGCCAGTTCATGATGAACATCTTCCTGCAGATCTGGATGGGATTCTTCTTTATGGCGGTTATCCGGAATTAAATGGAGAGGCACTGGAACGCAATGCATCCATGAAAGAAGAGATTGCACAGGCAGTTAAACAGGGCATGCCATGTATGGCAGAATGCGGAGGCTTTATGTATCTTCATGAGCAGATGGAGGATATGGGCGGAGTGTTCCGGAAAACCTGCGGAGTGATTCCCGGAAAATGTTTCCGCACTCCCAGACTGACCAGATTTGGATATATCACATTAACCGCCGGGAAGCCTGTTTTCGGCAGAAGTGCAGAGGAGATCGGTGAGATTCCGGCTCATGAATTCCACTATTTTGATTCAGAGAACTGTGGAAGTGATTTCCATGCAGCGAAGCCTTTGAGTAAAAGAGGTTGGGACTGTATGCACAGCAGCAGTAACCTGCTGGCAGGATATCCTCATATCTATTATTATGGAAATCCCCAGATTCCCAGGGCTTTTCTCATGAAATGTCTGGAATATCATAGCAAGGAGTTTTAAAAATATGTTATATTACAGTATGCCTGCCCTTGCAGCAGGCTTCATACTTGATCTTATGATAGGAGATCCCAGATGGCTGTATCATCCGGTATGTCTGATCGGAAATCTGATCGCATTTCTGGAAAAAATACTCCGAAAGATTTTTCCGAAAACAGATAAGGGCGAACTGGCTGCAGGTACAGTGGAAGTGATCCTTGTCTGTCTGTTAAGCGGTGGAATCCCATTTCTGATCCTACACATTCTCTATGGAATCTCAGTATGGGTGGGATTTGCACTGGAAACCTTCTGGTGTTATCAGCTTCTGGCAACGAAATCTCTGAAAACAGAGAGCATGAAAGTCTATGACAGACTGAAAAACGGAACTTTGGATGAGGCCCGTTATGCAGTATCCATGATCGTAGGCCGTGATACCCAGTCATTGACAGAGGAGGGTGTTACAAAGGCGGCAGTAGAGACTGTGGCAGAGAATGCTTCAGACGGTGTTATAGCACCGATGTTCTATATGGCAATCGGCGGAGTGTGGCTGATGTTTCTTTACAAAGGAATCAATACCATGGATTCCATGCTGGGTTATAAGAATGATAAATATCTGTATTTTGGTCGTTGCGCTGCAAAGCTGGATGATGTGGCCAATTATATTCCAGCCAGACTTTCAGGATGGCTGATGGTGGCAGCCTCTGCATTTGTAAAAATGGATGTGAAAAATGCAGCGAAGATCTACCGCAGAGACAGAAGAAATCATGCCAGCCCCAACTCTGCACAGACAGAGGCAGCAATGGCAGGTGCGCTGGAGGTACAGCTTGCAGGCAATGCTTATTATTTCGGAAAGCTTTATGAGAAACCAACCATAGGAGATGGAATCCGCCCTGTGGAGGTGGAGGATATCAGACGATCCAACCGTCTGCTTTATGCAACAGCGATCCTGGGGGCTGTGATATTCCTTCTGATCGGAAGCGCGGTGCGCATCTGTTTCTTTTTATAATTCCGGTAACAGTGTGCTGATAAGTTGATTTTTGTAATAATCTTGCAGGATAACAGCTTGTTGGTTCAATAGTGGATTGCTGAATAGTTATTAATATAAAACATGTATAGTAAGACAGGAGACAACTGATGACAAAACATATACATGGCGGTGATGTTTATAAATATGATCACTGTCTGGATTTCTCTGCAAACTGTAACCCTCTGGGAACACCGCAGAGTGTAAAGCTGGCGATCATAGACAGTGTAGAGGACCTGAGTGATTATCCCCGTGTAGGATGCGGACCTCTGAAAGAGGCAATCGCAGATTATGAACATACAAAAAAAGAATATCTGATCTGCGGGAATGGAGCCGCAGACCTTATTTTTTCCCTCAGCAGGGCATTGAATCCAAAGAAGGCCCTTCTTCCTGCTCCTACCTTTGCGGAGTATGAACAGGCACTGATCAGTGTTGGCTGCGAAATCAGCAGATATTATCTGAAAGAGGAAAATGATTTCTGTATACAGAAAGATTATCCGGATGTTCTGAAAAGAGAAAAGCCGGATATTATTTTCCTGTGTAATCCCAATAATCCTACAGGGATCACCATACCTCAGGACCTTCTGGAAGAAATCCTGGAAACCTGTGCCATGCAGGGAATATTTATGGTAGTAGATGAGTGCTTCCTGGATTTTGTAAAAGATCCGGAGAAACATACGCTGAAGGAAAAACTGGAAAAATATCCCGGACTTTTTATTCTTAAGGCATTTACCAAAAGATATGCGATCCCCGGTGTGCGGCTGGGCTATGGATTCTGTTCGGACGGGGAAGTACTTGACCGGATGGAGGCAGTCACCCAGCCCTGGAATGTGTCTACCATGGCACAGCAGGCAGGAATGGCAGCACTGAAGGAAGCAGAATATGTGGAAGCAGGACGGCAGATCATTTTCCGTGAATCTGCATGGATGAAGGAAAAGATGAGACAGCTTGGGCTGACGGTATATCCTTCTGAAGCAAATTATATATTCTTTTACGGATCTGAGGATCTCTTTGAAAGATGTGTTGCAAAGGGGATCCTGATCCGGGACTGCAGTAACTATTCGGGGCTGAAAAAGGGATATTACCGTGTGGCAGTGAAGTTGCATGAACAGAATGAAAAGCTGATAGAGGTACTGGAAGAAGTGCTTTCGTAAGTATTTATACAGGAGAAAAGGGGAAACAAAAAAATGGCAAAAGCAATTATGGTGCAGGGGACAATGTCCAATGCAGGAAAAAGCCTTCTGGCAGCAGGGCTTTGCAGGATTTTTAAACAGGATGGATACAGGGTGGCACCCTTTAAATCCCAGAATATGGCACTGAACTCTTTTATTACAGAAGAGGGGCTGGAGATGGGCAGAGCTCAGGTGATGCAGGCGGAGGCAGCCGGAATTAAGCCTTCTGTGCTGATGAACCCCATTCTTCTGAAGCCTACCAATGATGTAGGCTCCCAGGTGATCGTAAACGGAGAAGTCCTGGGAACCATGAGTGCCAGAGACTATTTTAAATATAAGAAAAAGCTGGTGCCGGATATTATGAAAGCTTATGATAAACTGGCATCAGAAAATGATATCATTGTGATCGAGGGAGCAGGAAGCCCGGCAGAGATCAATCTGAAAACAGAAGATATCGTAAATATGGGAATGGCAAAGATGGCAAAGGCACCGGTACTTCTGGTGGGAGATATTGACAGAGGCGGTGTTTTCGCACAGCTGATCGGTACAGTGGAGCTTCTGGAAGAGGATGAAAGAGAGATGGTAAAGGGTCTGATCATCAACAAATTCCGCGGCGACAAGACCATCCTTGATCCGGGAGTGCAGATGCTGGAGGAGAGAAGCCATATCCCTGTAGTGGGAGTGGCTCCGTATCTGGATATTCAGGTGGAGGATGAGGACAGCCTCACAGAAAGATTTGACAGAAAACAGGAAGTGGATCTTATTGATATTGCGGTGATTCGGGTGCCAAGGATCTCCAATTTCACAGATTTTAATCCACTGGAAAGTATCCCGGGCGTTTCCCTGAGATATGTACAGCATGTCAGCGAACTGAAAAATCCGGATATGATCATCCTTCCAGGAACTAAAAATACAATGGAAGATCTGCTGTGGATGCGGGCTAATGGTCTGGAAGCTGCAGTTTTGAAGGAAGCTGCAAAGGGTAAGATCATCTTTGGAATCTGTGGCGGTTATCAGATGCTGGGTGAGACCTTAAGTGACCCTCATCATGTGGAAGCCGGAGGAAGCATCAAAGGAATGGGACTGCTTCCTATGGATACTGTTTTTGCGGAAAAGAAAACCAGAACCAGAGTTTCCGGCAGATTCCTGGAACTCGAGGGAGAGCTTCAGGCACTGTCCGGTGCAGAACTGGAGGGTTACGAGATCCATATGGGAGAAACTGTGTTAAAAGGCGAGGCCGGACACAGTGTATCCATTGAAGATCAGGTGTCAGGAGAGTGTAAGGAAGACGGTGCATACTGTAAAAATGTCTGTGGAACCTATGTCCATGGAGTTTTTGACAGAGAGGATGTGGCAGAGGCTGTTGTACGTGTTCTGGGTGAGAAAAAGGGAATCGATGTATCTCAGATGACGGGAATCGATTTTGCAGCATTTAAAGAAACCCAGTATGATATCCTGGCAGCAGAACTGAGGAAGCATCTGGATATGAAGAAAATCTATGACATTCTGGAGCAGGGGATCTGATCCGGAACTATATGGTGAAAATCCAGATAAACTATAGCAATCCTCGTAAAATTTCACACTCTGATGGGCTGGATTAAGATGCATTATTTTAGAGGATTGCTATAATGAGTGATAGATGTAACTATTGTATACGGGAATTTATGGAATTTGGGAGATAAGGAATGAAAGTAGAACTGGAAAATGTAAAACCAATGGATATAGAGAAACGCAGCTTTGAGATCATCACAGAGGAACTTGGAGATAAAAAGCTGGTTCCCGGAACAGAGCTGATCGTAAAGAGATGTATTCACACAAGCGCAGACTTTGATTATGCAGAGAATCTCTGTTTCTCTGAGAATGCAGTTGAGAAAGCAATTGCTGCTATCAAAGACGGTGCCTGCATTGTGACAGATACACACATGGCAGAGTCCGGGATCAACAAGAGAGTCCTTTCCCGTTACGGCGGAGAAGTATTCTGCTTTATCTCTGACGAGGACGTAGCTGCCACAGCCAAAGCCAACGGAACCACAAGAGCTACAGCCAGCATGGATAAGGCTGCTGCCATGGGAAAGAAGCTGATCTTTGCCATCGGAAATGCCCCCACTGCGCTGGTACGTCTCTATGAACTGATTGAGGATGGCAAGCTGGATCCTGAGCTGATCATCGGTGTGCCGGTAGGCTTTGTAAACGTGGTTCAGTCCAAGGAACTGATCATGCAGGCAGACGTACCTTATATTGTAGCCAGAGGAAGAAAGGGCGGAAGCAATGTTGCCGCATGTATCTGTAATGCATTGCTTTATATGATTGATAATAACAGAGGATACTAATTCTGTATCTGACTGATATTCTTTAACAGCTTGCATGCCGGGACGAAATCTGCCACAGGCATGGAGGAGCAGGAGAGAATCAGGGTAATCTTACCGGGAGCCTCTCTCAGAAGCTGCAGGCGCAGACCATTGGTCTGTGCCTTTTTTTGAAGCTCCTGCCAGGTAAGAGTTGTGGACAGAGTCAGGGCCAGGCTGGTACCTGCGGCTCCGGTCTGGATCTGGGAATCTTTTCCAAATACTTCCCGCACAGCACTGCGGAGTGCTTTCAGCTTTACAGAATACAGACGTTTCAGCTTACGGGTCTGTGCTGCCAGGTGACCATCCCGGATAAACTGGCACAGAGCAATCTGCTCTGCCTTTGATGCTGTCTGATTATATTGGTCTGCTTTTTTTCTGTACAGTGCAGACAGCTCCGGAGGCAGGACCATAAAACTGATACGGATGGAGGGCAGCAGAAGTCTGGAAAAGGTTCCCAGATACACCACATTCTGACCGCCTGCCAGACCAAAAAGAGAAGGGGTAGGCTTCTGCAGATACACAAATTCATTTTCAAAATCATCCTCAATGACCAGACTGCCATGTGCAGCAGAGTAATTCACCAGTTCCAGGCGTCTGGAAACAGGCATAATATCACCCCATTTTGTCATATGTGCAGGGGAAACATAAATAATATCACAGTCCTTATTCCTGTAATCTACCTGAAATCCATAGTCATGGAACACAGTACTTCCCTGTACAAAAGAAGAATTGGGAAAAGAAACAGTCCGACGTTGATCAAGGAGCGGGCAGAGGATGTGCAAAAGGCTCTGGATACCTGCACCGATCACAATATCCTCCCCACTACATAGCACGTTTCTACGTTCTCTCACATAATCGGCAAGTGTATCTCTCAGGTCAGCCTCACCCTGAGGCTCTCCATAAGACAGTAATCTTTCATCCTGGCGAAGAGCGCTTTTGATATAACGTCTCCAAAGGTCAAAACGGAAACTCTCCCGATCTACTCCTGAAGATGCAAAATCAAACCGGCAAGGTGTCTGAGCATGTTTCTCTGTTTTTCTGACAGATGTGTGTTGTCTGTCAGCTATATCTGTCACATAGTATCCGCTCTGGGCTTTGGAAATAATATATCCCTCCGCAGCCAGCTGCAGATAGGCATTTTCAATGGTGGTGCGGCTCAGCTTTAGTTCCTGCGAACATTTTCGAAGAGAGGGCATCCTGCTTCCGGGCGGGAGCTTTTTCTCCATGATCAGCTCCCTGTAATAGTGGAACACCTCCAGATACAGGTGCTCCCTTTTTTTATTCTTATCTAAAATCAATTCCATATGTAAAACTCCGATCCTTCAAACATGCTGATGGCATTCTTGAATTGCTATAGGGTTAAAAATAAACTGACCCTTAAAAAAACATTAAATCTGGCTATATTCATATATCCACTGTGATGCTATATTAATACAAAGCATAAAAGAAAGCAAGAGGAATAAAAAATTGAAAAAAATTGCAGTAATTCATGATCTGTCCGGTCTGGGAAAATGCTCTCTTACAGCAGCGATTCCTGTAATTTCCGTCATGGGAGTCCAGGCTTGTCCGCTGCCCACCGCAATATTGAGTAATCAGACAGGATATGGATCTTATTTCTGGGATGATTATACAGACCGGATGGAACTGATCATGGATGAGTGGAAAAAAACGGGATTTACACCGGATGGTGTTTATACAGGATTTCTGGGAGATGCCAGACAGGTGGATCTGATCCTGAAATTTGTAGATATGTTCTGTACAGAGGGAACACATATCCTGGTTGATCCGGTTATGGGAGACAGAGGGGAAACATACAAAACCTATTCAGAGACTCTCTGTGAAAAAATGCGGACTCTGGTCAGAGAAGCTACAGTGATTACGCCGAACCTGACAGAGGCACTTCTTCTTCTGTATGGAGAAGAGGGGATGAAAGAAAGAATGAAAGCACTTTCTGATATGGAAGAAACACAGTTGCTTAAGGAAATAGAAACATCCGGCAGAGAACTGACTCAGCGTTTTGGGCTGGAAGCAATTGTGATCACAGGAGTAGAGGTGTCCGGCAGTGACGGCAGAGCACGAATGGGAAATCTGGTTCTGGAGAAAGAAAAAGCAGACTGGTGTTTTTCTGTAAAAGAGGGCGGCAGTTATTCTGGAACAGGAGATCTTCTGGCATCTGTTCTGAGTGCGGGAATGGTGAGAGGGATTCCCATGAAAGCATGTGTGGAGAAGGCTGTTGAATTTCTGGGTGGAGCTATTCACGATGCAGTGGAAGAAGGAACTGACAGAAATGATGGAGTCTGCTTTGAAAAATATCTGGGGATACTGACACAGATATAAGACAGGAAATCATAGATACCAAATGCCGGACAGTTAAGTAAAATATATAACAGGAGGGATCATATTATGTCTGAATTAACAGCAAAAGAGAACATCAAAACAGCCGATACAGTGAAAAGGATCACAGCCACAGCGGTAATGGCAGCATTGACTACTTTAATGACAGCTTATATCTTCCACATTCCGGTAGGGGTGAACGGAGGATATGTACATCTGGGCGACACGATGATCTATCTGGCAGCAGCATTTCTGCCACTACCTTACGCATGTGCGGCAGGAGCGATCGGAGGTGGCCTGGCAGATCTTCTGACAGCACCTGTATGGGCGCCTGCAACCATAATTATCAAAATGCTGATCTGTCTTCCGTTTTCTTCTAAAGGAACAAAGCTGGTCACAAAGAGAAATGTAGTTGCATTATTCCTTGCATTCGCCATCTCAGCAACAGGATACTATATTGCAGAAGGAATTATGTTTGGATTTACAGCATCCTTCTTTACCTCTGTCAGCGGAAGTATTGTACAGTCAGGTGGAAGTGCCATTATGTTTGTGATCATCGGTACTGCACTTGATAAAATCGGATTTAAGACGAATATTGCGAAATAATACGAAAAATGAAACAACTGAATTTAACCGGATCAAGTAGCGAAGCGGATGATTTTATCCGCTTGACACTGAGGAGAATATAAAATGACAACAGATATCATATACAGATATAAAAACCAGGTATATTTTAACATCACCAATAAATGTCCATGCAGATGCACTTTCTGCATCCGAAATACAGAGGATGCTATCGGTGAGGCATCCAATCTCTGGTTTGAACATGAACCTGCATTGGAAGAGATTTACAAAGCCATTGATGAGTTTGATTTTTCTGACTGTAATGAAGTGGTTTTCTGCGGATACGGAGAACCGACCATGGCTCTTGAGAACCTTATAGCAGTAAGCAAATATATCAGGGAAAGATACCCATTCCGGATCAGGCTGAATACCAACGGATTATCTGATCTGATTCACAAACGTTCTACTGCAGAAGAAATCTGTCAGGCTGTAGACAGTATATCCATCAGCCTGAATATGCCGGATGCAGCTTCCTACAATGAAGTAGTCCGTCCAGCATACGGCGAGAAGTCCTTTGACGCCATGCTGAAATTTGCAAGAGACTGCAAGCAGTATCTTGATGATGTACGCTTCACAGTTGTAGATGTGATTGGCGAGGAAAAAGTAGAGCAGAGTAAAATCCTGGCTGCTCAGAATGGGATTCCGTTAAGAGTAAGAAAATATTCACCGTGATACAGAATAGAAAATTTCTGTTTTTGCTTTTAAATTTGCCTGAAAACTACAGCAGTCATGCACCTTACCGTGCGTGGCTGCTTATTTTTTATGTTATAGGAAATTACTCCGTAATGTTTCTATAACATAAAAAGCCTTCCGGGCAGGATGAAGTCCCCTTCTTCGAAAATTGCAAAAAGTAATAAGCAATAAGAGAGTGCACTTGACATATGATATTCTTTATACTATATTATATTTAACAATTAGGTTAAATGTTAAATGAAAGGCTGTGATGAACTATTGGGATTACAGGATACATTGAAAGCACTGGCAGATCCAATACGACGTGAGATTCTAAATTTGTTAAAGGGCGGACGGCTTTCAGCAGGAGAGATATGTGAACATTTTTCAGTGACGGGGGCGTCTATATCCAGACATCTGGCAATATTAAAGGATGCTGATCTGATCAGGAGCAAAAGGGAAGGAAAATTTATTTATTACGAACTAAATACTTCTGTATTGGAGGATGTTATGTTGTGGATCACAGACTTAAAGGGGGTATCGGATTATGAAGGAAATGATTAAAAAATATAAAGGTACATTGATCTGTTCTGTACTGGTAATGCTTGCAGGAATTTTGGTGGGTTTTACGATGGCGCAGAGCATATGGATAAACGTGTTTTTTGTAGTGACAGATTGTATACTGGTGACAATCATCTTTTATGACAACAGGAACAGACAGCAGAGCAGCAAGGTTATAGGGATGGTCATATGGATGATACCTGTTACCGCGTTAATCTATAATGGTATGGCAAGACTGATCAGTATGGATGCGGATAGTGAGAATCTGTTTATGGCAGTAATTTACTTTGGAACAGGATTACTGTTTATGATTATAGGAAATTATTTGCCAAAGGTGAAACAGAATAACACCATAGGAATCAGGGTTGTATGGACATTGCAGGATGAAGAAAACTGGAGTGCAACTCATAGATTCAGTGGAAAATTATGGGTGGCATCAGGTGTCTTATGTATGCTTTGCGGCCTTTTTGGAGAAAGCATTGCTGCTTTGGTTTTGTATATTGTGAGCATTATGGCTGCTGCAATTGTCAGCATTCTTTATTCTTATCTTTTTTATAAGAAAAAAATGGCAGCCGGAGAAAAATTAAAAATCCAGTATAACAAGAAGACAATCGTGATATATGTAATCGTATCAGTTTTTGTCGTAATATTTACTATATGGACTTTGTTCTGGGGTGGTATTGATATCAGTTTCCATGATAATGATTTTACTGTTGAGGCACAGGGATGGAGTGATTATACAGTGGATTATGAGCAGATTGACAGTATCTCATACAAAGAAAATTTATTTCAAAATGGGAATGATCGCAGAACAAATGGTATGGGAAACCTGAAGTATGGTATGGGAAATTTCAGAAATGATATTTATGGAGATTATATCCGCTACACCCATGCATCCTGCCACTCATATGTAGTTATGGATATAGGCGGAAAAATATTGGTGGTAAATGGCGTAGATGAATCAGAAACAAAGAAAATTTATGACACTCTCAGAGAGAAATGTCAGATGAATTAGTGTGTGTTTAATCGAATCAGACAAGTAGCAAAATAACAGGTATTGCGGTTATAAATCACAATACCTGTTATTTTTTGATGCGATTGCGGGTATCATGGAACCATGAAGGTGATTTCTATGATAAACAGACAGTTCTACATCAATAAGATTATGCCATATGCTGATACGTCTTGTGTAAAAGTATTGACTGTCTTTATACAATCTTAATACGGAATCATAGACTTTTATACTATCTTTGAAAGCAATTGTATATAATAAAACGCATTATGAAGATATTGCTATAGAATCATTAGTAAGGAGTTATGATCATTTATGCCGGAAAAAATGTGTAAGAAAAAACACCTGACGTCTTTTCAGCTGATTATTCTGGGATTTGCAGGTGTGATCCTTTTGGGAAGTATTTTGCTGATGCTTCCGGTTTCCTCTTTGGACAAAGTGCCGACGCCATTTCATGAGGCACTTTTTACAGCCACTTCGGCAGTATGCGTTACAGGACTTGTAGTAAAGGACAGCGGAAGTTACTGGTCTGTATTCGGACAGACAGTTATTCTTGCGCTTATACAAATAGGTGGACTTGGAGTAGTAACCGTAGCGGCAGCGGTTTCGCTTCTTTCAGGGAAAAAAATATCTCTCATGCAAAGAAGTACAATGCAGGATGCAATTTCAGCACCTAAAGTTGGAGGAATTGTCAGACTGACAAGGTTCATTTTAAAGGGGACTCTTTTGATTGAAGCAGCAGGAGCTATGCTATTGCTGCCGGTTTTTGTATCGGATTATGGCTTAAAGGGAATCTGGATGGCAGCCTTTCATTCTATTTCTGCTTTTTGTAATGCAGGATTTGACATTCTGGGAACAGCAGATAATGCCTTTCCGTCTCTGACGGGCTATTCCGGAAATATCCTTATAAATGTGGTAATTATGCTGCTGATCATCACAGGGGGGATTGGTTTTCTTACCTGGGATGATATTTATAGGAATAAAATGAATTTTAAACGTTACCGCATGCAAAGCAAGATTATTCTCATGACTACTGTATGCCTGATTGTTTTTCCGGCAGTTTTTTTCTTTGCCTGTGATCTGAAAAACCTGCCTGCGGGAGAACGCCTGTTAGCTGCCATGTTTCAATCGGTAACTACAAGAACTGCCGGCTTTAATACCATAGATATTTCAGAGATGAGCGAGGCATCAAAAGCGGTTATGATACTGTTAATGTTGATCGGTGGTTCGCCGGGTTCTACAGCAGGAGGAATGAAAACAACTACTTTTACGGTACTGATTTTAAATGCAATTGCAACCTTTCGCAGTCAGGAAAATGCAGGGGCTTTTGGACGGAGACTGGAGTATCATGTGATAAAAAATGCAGCCACAATAGCTATGCTCTATTTTACATTATTCTTTTGTGGAGGTGTTGCAATCAGCGTATACGAAGGTCTTCCCCTTTTGGATTGTCTGTATGAAGCAGCTTCAGCTGTGGGCACGGTAGGTCTGACCTTGGGAGTCACACCGGGACTTCATGTTTTTTCACAAGTTGTGCTGATCATACTGATGTATCTGGGACGCGTAGGCGGCCTGACCCTGATTTATGCAGTATTCTCAGGAAGAAATAAGGGAAATGCAAAGCTTCCTCTGGAGAAAATCACAGTTGGATGAGAAGGAGAAAAGTAATATCATGAAGAATGTATTGATTATTGGACTTGGAAGATTTGGAAGACATATTGCCATGCAGCTGAATCAGCTTGGGCATGAAATTATGGCAGTTGACTGGAAGGAAGAAAGGGTGGACAAAGTGCTTCCGTTTGTGACTAACGCCCAGATCGGGGACAGTACCAATGCTGAATTTTTACAATCCCTTGGAATTGGAAACTACGATATCTGTTTTGTGACTATTGGAGGAAGCTTTCAGAATTCTCTTGAGACAACTTCCCTTCTGAAAGAACTGGGAGCAAAACTGGTAATATCCAGAGCTGAACGTGATGTCCATGAAAAATTTCTTTTACGCAATGGTGCAGATAAGGTGGTTTATCCGGAAAAACAGGTTGCAAAATGGGCATCTATCCGTTACACAGATGATCATATCCTTGATTATATGGAGGTGGATGCTTCCCATGCGATTTTTGAGGTAGAAGTGCCGGAGGAATGGACTGGAAAAACTGTAGGCGGACTGGATATCAGAAAGCGTTACAATATTAATATTCTGGCAGTAAAAAATGAAGGAGAATTTAATATTGCAATTTCTCCGGATACGTATTTGGAAGAGAATAGTAAATTACTGGTGCTGGGAGAATACAGAGCTCTTCAGAAGTGCTTCCGCATATAGTAAAAAAGACTTTTGACCACAACACAGCCCCATGATATAATTTTCAAAACAGTAAAAAAGGTGGGGGACAGGATGAGTTTAAAAAATGTGAATCATCAGAAACGGTCATTTACATGGTCTATGGAAAAACCGTCTGCAAAGGATTATTTTCTGACGGTATTTATATTTGCGGTATGCACTTTAATTGGTCTGTTGTTTCAGAAACTGAATTTTACGGATACGAATATTGTAACCATATATATTCTGGGGGTTTTGCTTACTTCGATTGTGACAGATGGCTATCTTTGCAGTGTGGCAGGCTCTTTCTTAAGTGTATTTTTATTTTGTTTTTTTCTGACAGAACCAAGGATGTCTTTCAAAACCTATGCGGTGGGTTATCCGGTGACATTTTTCATAATGCTTATTTCATCCGTACTTACGGGAGCACTTGCAGCAAAGCTGAAAACACATGCAAAGCTGTCTACACAGCTTGCCTTTCGTGCACAGATTCTGTTCGATACAGACCGTCTGCTGCAAAAGGCAAAAGGAGAAACAGAGATTCTTGATGTCACCTGTACACAGCTTCTCCGTTTATTAAACCGCAATATTACAGCATATGTAGTAGAAAATGGAACTTTATCAGAGGGAAAGCTTTTCTCCGGGGAAAAAGAGGACACAGAAGATTTTTTGATACCAGAAGAGCAGCAGATAGCCAAATGGGTCTGTGAAAACAGACAGCATGCCGGTGCGTCCACACACCATTTTCCTCAGGCTAAATGTTTATATCTGGCAATCCGAAGCGGGGATAATGTTTACGGTGTGATCGGGATACCATTGCAAAAAGAAACACTGGACACTTTTGAATACAGCATCCTGTTGTCTGTAATAAATGAATGTGCGCTTGCAATGGAAAATGCGAAAAATGCATTAGAAAAAGAAAAAAATGCAGTTATAGCCAAAAATGAACAGTTGCGGGCAGATCTTCTTCGGGCGATTTCGCATGATCTTCGTACGCCGCTTTGCTCCATTTCCGGTAATGCAGATATGCTGCTTGGCAATAGTGACCGTCTGGACGAAGCTACAAAACATCAGATTTATAGCGATATCTATGATGATTCTGAATGGCTGATCGGAGTTGTGGAGAATCTGCTTTCCATTACCAGACTGAATGACGGAAGACTGAAATTTAAATTTACAGACCAGCTTCTGGATGAGGTGATTGCAGAATCCCTGAGGCATATCAGCCGGAAACATGATGATTATAAAATTGTGACAGACTGCGAAGAACTTGTTCTTGCACGTATGGATGTACGTCTTATTATGCAGGTTCTGGTAAATTTAATTGATAATGCAATAAAATATACACCGCCGGGTTCTGTGATCTGTATTCGGGGAACGAAAACAGATGGGAAAGCGCAGATAAGTGTGGAAGATAATGGCCCGGGAATTCCGGAAGAAATGAAGTCACATATTTTTGAGATGTTTTATACAGGGAAAACGACAGTTGCGGATAGTCACCGAAGTCTGGGACTTGGACTGGCACTTTGCCACTCTATTATAGAAGCACATGAAGGAACCCTGGTTTTGACAGATCATGATCCTCATGGATGCAATTTTACTTTTACTTTACCCTTAAGCGAGGTGACATTAAATGAATAAAACATTAATTCTGGTGGTTGAGGATGACAGACCCATACGCAATCTGATCGTTACTACATTAAAAACACATGACTATAAATATCTGGCTGCAGAAAACGGATCTTCAGCCATTCTGGAAGCTTCGTCCCACAATCCGGATATTGTTCTTCTGGATCTGGGGCTTCCTGATATGGAAGGGGTAGAAGTGATAAAAAAAATCCGTACCTGGTCGAATATGCCGATTATTGTGATCAGCGCCAGAAGTGAGGACACAGATAAAATAGAGGCGCTGGATGCAGGAGCAGATGATTATATTACGAAACCGTTCTCTGTTGAAGAATTACTTGCGCGTATCCGTGTCACCCAGAGGAGACTTGCGGTTATGCAGAGCGGAGAGCAGATAGAAAGCTCTGTTTTTGAGAATGGTGGATTAAAGATAGACTATACGGCAGGCTGTACATATCTGAAGGGAGAGGAATTGCATCTGACACCTATAGAATATAAGTTGCTCTGTCTTTTGTCCCGCAATGTGGGAAAGGTATTGACACATACCTATATTACCCAGCAGATTTGGGGACGATGTTCGGATAATGATGTTGCTTCTCTTAGAGTTTTTATGGCAACATTGCGGAAAAAACTGGAGCCTGAGAAAAATGGAGTGCAATACATCCAGACACATATTGGCATTGGATATCGCATGCTTAGAATTGAGAAGTAAAAAGCTAGTACATCGTTTCGTAAATAACTATACCAATCCGCATCCTACGCGATTGGTATAGTTATTTCGAAAACGATGTACTAGATACGGAGTATGTCACAGAGGATATCGCCCAACCATCTGATTTAATGATACAACAATATCTTATTTTTATAGCAATCCTCGTAAATAATGCATTTAAGAGGATTGCTATAGATTTATTTCTCATAATATAATAAGAAGGAACCCTCCCAATATTAACAGCAATGAGGAAACAACTGAAAAGATCTGGGCTCCTACACCTGGGGTGCCGCCCTGTTTGATCGCTTCATCGCGGTCAAGTTTATTTTTCATCAGATTCTTTGTGATTCCGGGTGCGGATTTGAGAGTCTGTCCGTCCTGTATGCCGATAGCAGTTACGGTTTGCCCTGTTTCGAAATCAGCAGCAGAATAATAATAACGAACATCATATTCTTTATGTGAACGTGTCGTCTGGTTCGATGGTTCTATAAAATGCTTCTGTGTATAGGTGTTATCCGGTACATATGTATAACCGGCAGATGATAATGCTGCCTTGTCGTAATCTTCCCAGGTTTTGGTCAGCATAATATCATCAATAAAATCCTGCGAAAGTGCATAATTTCCAATTTTCCCCTGACCTGATACCGGCATGCTGCTGAAAGATGAATTCCATTCCAGAACGCCATATTTCTTTTCGTCGTCAGTCATTGCCTCCTTCTTTTTGGAAGAAGATTTTGTTAATTTCATTGTCTGTTTTGAACTTGAAATGCGGATGCTGTCAAAGTCCAGTCCAAGCTCATCATCATGTGCCGGTTCAGTCAGCTCGAATGTGCCGCATACAATGACTGTCTTTCCATCGTTTTCCGGGTCGATCGTATCTGCTGCATCAACGTAAACTGCGTCTTTCAGAGCTGCTTTTGTTTTGGGGTTATCCACAAAGATCATCTTTAAAGCAGATACAAAAAAGAATATTCCGATTATTACAAGGAGAACCCCTCCTGCTTTCTTCAATATCTTCATAAATTTCATCACCTTCCCTTTCTGTTAATATTTTTCTGCAAGTATCTCAATCATATTATTACATATTTTACTTCGTTTGCCACTGTCACTTGCGATAGTAACAGGGTGTGATTATTTTCTGGAATTACCATAGGATTCATGTTATTATAAACAGTAATAAGACGGATAACCATAAGAAAGGATGTTTTATAAATGGAAGGGGGATAAGATGGCAGGATTAAAAAAACTTCCAATTGGAATTGAGAATTTCGAAAAATTGCGGCAGGAAGATTTCTATTATATAGATAAGACACGACTGATTGAACAGTTGCTTACAAGATGGGGTGAAGTAAACCTGTTTACCCGTCCGAGACGTTTCGGAAAATCCCTGAATATGAGTATGCTCCAGAGTTTTTTTGAGATTGGAAAAGATAAGACTTTGTTTGATGGGCTGAGGATTTCAGATAATCAGGAATTATGTGAGGAATATCAGGGGAAATTTCCGGTGGTTTCTGTCAGTCTGAAGGGAATTAATGGTGCCACATATGAGGAAGCCCGAAGATTTCTCATAAAAACAATCAATGAAGAAGCCCGCAGACTATCCGTACTTTCAGACAGCACAGAGCTTGATGAAACAGATCACGAATTACTGACACAGTTAAAGAAAAAAGAAATGACAAACGATTCTCTGGTGTACAGTATCCGTGAACTGACAGAATTGCTGGAAAAGCACTATGGCAGCAAAGTAATTGTTCTGATCGATGAGTATGACGTACCTCTGGCAAAGGCAAATGAAAATGGCTATTATGATGAAATGGTATTGCTGATCCGTAATTTATTTGAGAACGCATTAAAAACCAATAACAGTCTGAAATTCGCAGTGCTGACAGGATGCCTGCGGATTGCAAAAGAAAGCATTTTTACAGGTCTTAACAACTTTAAGGTTTATTCCATTACAGATAAGAGTTTTGATGAAACATTTGGATTTACAGATGCGGAAGTAAGGGAACTCCTCCGGTATTATGGACAGGAAAAATATTATGAGACAGTGAAAGAGTGGTATGACGGCTACAGGTTTGGAAATGTGGATGTTTATTGTCCATGGGATGTGATCAATTTCTGCAGCGATCATCTGGCAGATCCCGGGCTGGAACCGAAGAATTACTGGGCGAATACAAGTGGAAACAGTGTGATCAGTCATTTCATTGACAGTGTGGGAAAACCACAGAAGCTGACCAGAATGGAGCTGGAACAGCTGGTAAATGGAGGGATTGTCCAGAAAGAAATTAATTCTGAGCTTACCTATAAGGAATTATATTCTTCCATAGACAATCTGTGGAGCACACTTTTTATGACCGGATATCTGACACAGAGAGGGGAACCCAGTGGTAACAGATATAATCTGGTTATTCCCAACAGAGAGATCCGAAATATTATCACCAATCATATTCTGAAAATGTTTAAAGAAAATGTAAAGGACGATGGAAAAACAGTCAGCGATTTATGTGATGCACTGCTGAACCAGAATCCGGAAAAAGTAGAGTTGATTTTTACAGAATATATGAAAAAAACGATTAGCATAAGAGATACCTTTGCCCGGAAACCAACGAAAGAAAATTTCTATCATGGATTGCTGCTGGGGATTCTGGGATTCAAAGAGAACTGGTCAGTAATGTCCAATCGGGAATCAGGAGACGGATTCGGGGATATTCTGATTCGTATAGAAGATGAAGATGTGGGGCTTGTGATCGAAGTAAAATATGCAGATGACGGAAATCTTCAGGGAGAGTGCGAAAAAGCACTTCAGCAGATTATAGATATCAGATATACTGAGTCGTTGGAACAGGAAGGGATTCATACAATCATAAAATATGGAATCGCCTGTTACAGAAAGAAATGTAAGGTGCTGATGAGAATAGACAAACAGTGAACACAGAATATTCAGACCTCATTACCGGATGCAGAACGAACGGTAATGAGGTCTTGTCACGTTATCCTTTAGTTACTGTTCACTCCGTTCACAGTAACTTAGCCAAAATTCATTCCAGATTGCCTGCGGCAATGGAATTTTGGCTTGTATGTCTCGGGATAGTGGTATGTGAACAGTAACATCCTTTACTCTAATGCTGAGTTTTTTCCGTGTTTGCAATTGACATCTTAACAGGAAATGATTATGATATCTCTGACAGCGCTTTTTAGCTGTCCGGATTTCTTATCAAATCAAATACCCTGTTGCCAGTGGGATATTTGATTTGATATGAAATGAATGAGGAATGGTGAAATACGAAGGAGAGTTAGAAGTTATGAGTATTTCCATGATTGGAATTGACCATAATATGGCACCGGTGGATATTCGTGCGAAATTTGCATTTACAAAGAAAAATGCCGGTGAAGCAATGGAAAAAATAAAGAATCAAAATGGAATATATGGATGTGTGATCCTGTCCACCTGTAACCGCCTGGAGGTCTGGGCAAGTGTGGATGATGAGGTAGATGTCTGTCTTTATGACTATCTCTGCAGGATAAAGGGAATTACTGAGGATTCTTACAGACAATATTTTGTAGAGCGTAAGGATCAGGAGGCAGTTGAGCATCTTTTTTATCTTACCAGTGGTCTGAAATCACAGATCATAGGGGAGGATCAGATCCTTACACAGGTGAAGGATGCCCTGAATCTGGCAAGAGAGAATTTTGCGGCAGATGGTGTTTTGGAGGTTCTGTTCAGAATGGCTGCCACAGCAGGAAAGAGGATTAAGACAGAGGTTCCTTTTTCCCATGGAAATCCGTCAGTGATCCATCAGGCCATCGGATTTCTGGCAGAGAAAGGGTATTCTCTCAGGGATAAGACCTGTATGGTCATCGGTAACGGTGAGATGGGGAAGGTGGCTGCTCAGGCTTTGCAGGAGGCAGGTGCAGATGTGACAGTGACCATCCGTCAGTACAGAAGCGGAGTTGTGAATATTCCGCTGGGCTGTAAGCGCATTAATTACGGTGACAGAATGGAGTATGTGCCGCATTGTGACCTTGTAGTGAGTGCAACTGCAAGTCCGAATTTCACATTAAGAGAAGAATTATTCCAGGGAATCCGGACAAAGGATGACCTGATCCTGATCGATCTAGCAGTTCCCAGAGATATAGAGCCATCTGTTGGAAAGATCCAGGGGGTCACACTTTATGACATGGACAGCTTCCGTATAGAGGAAGTTCCTGCAGAACTTCAGGAAAATCTGGAGGCAGCAGGTGCGATCGTAAGAGAGCAGATGGATGAATTTTTCCAATGGCTGGATGGAAGAGACCTGATCCCAAGAATTCAGGATATTAAAGATGAGGCAGTCAATGACCTGAATTTAAGGATTGCAAAGATATTAAAGAAAACACCTATGGAAGAGGATGACAGGCAGAATCTGGTCCATGCAGTGGATACGGCAGCAGGAAAAGTAGTAAATAAACTGATCTTTGGTCTGCGTGACAGTCTGAATCAGGAGATTTTCCTTGAGTGTGTGGCAGGACTGGAGAAAATATATGAAGAATAAGCCGTATTTTCCAATGTTTATAGACTTATCAGATAAGAATATCGTGGTTGTAGGCGGCGGAAACATTGCAACCCGTCGAGTGAAAACCCTTTTATCATTCACCAGAAATATCAGAGTCATTGCTCCGAAGGTCACCATGGAGATGATGGAGCTTGGCAAAGCCGGCTATGTAGAGTTGATCACACGTCCGGTGAAGCGTACAGACTTTGCGATGGCATATATGGTGATCGCAGCTACAAATGACAGAAAGTTAAATGATGAGATCCACAGGATCTGCAGGCAGGAAGGCGTTTATGTTAATGTAGCCAGCGACAGAGAACAGTGCGATTTTTATTTCCCCGGGATCTATATGGAGGATGGACTGGTGGTGGGAATCACAGCCAGCGGTCTGGATCATAAAAAAGCGCGCAGGATAAGAGAAGAAATCCAGAATGCCCTGGAGAGGGTTGCGCAGGAAGATGAGAATGAGGAGGGAAATGATGACTGAGGTGATCATTGGAAGTAGAGAGAGTAAGCTGGCCGTTCTCCAGAGTGAGATGGTAAAAAGCTACATAGAACAGAAAAACCGTGAAAAAAATGCCGGTTCTGAAATAACAGTAAATATCCTGACTATGAAAACAACAGGAGATATTATTCTGGACCGTACCCTGGATAAGGTGGGCGGAAAAGGATTGTTTGTAAAAGAACTGGACAGGGCATTGCTAGATGGTAAAAGCAATCTGTCTGTACACAGTCTTAAGGATATGCCTATGGAGGTTCCAAAAGAGCTTCCCCTTCTGGCCTTTTCAAAGCGTGAGGATCCAAGAGATGTACTGGTGCTTCCTGAGGGAGTGGCGGAGCTGGATCCGGATAAACCTCTGGGATGTTCCAGCTTAAGGAGAACTCTTCAGTTAGAGAAGCTGTATCCTGAGATGGAGGTAAAGAGTATCCGTGGAAATCTGCAGACAAGGCTTCGCAAGCTGGATGAAGGAGAGTATTCCGGGCTGATCCTGGCAGCGGCAGGTCTGAAACGACTGGGGCTGGAAAGCAGGATCAGCAGATATTTTACACCAGATGAGATGATTCCTTCAGCAGGTCAGGGAATCCTGGCTGTGCAGGGACGCAAAGGTGAGGATTATGGGTATCTGGACGGATACTGTGACAGGGATGCCTGGATTGCAGGAACTGCAGAGCGCGCATATGTAAAATATCTGGACGGAGGATGTTCTTCGCCTGTAGCTGCATTTGCAGAGGTGGACGGAGATGAGATCTTTATCCGCGGTTTATATTACAGTGAAGCTACAGGAAAGTGGCTTACAGGTCAGATCAGAGGTGCAGCAGAGGATGGAGAGAAGCTTGGAATTGCACTTGCAAAGCAATTGAAATCTGACTGTGAGGGAAGATAAAAAAATTTATAAAAAGAAAATTCTTGTGACGCAAAAAGGAGAGGTAACATGGCAGCTGGCAAGGTTTGGCTGGTTGGTGCGGGACCGGGTGATATCGGGCTTTTTACATTAAAGGGCGCAGCGGTTCTGCAGCAGGCAGATGTGGTAGTATATGACAGTCTGGTAGGCGAAGGGGTTCTGGCAAAGATCCCGGAGCATGCCAGACTGATTAATGTAGGTAAAAGAGCAAATCACCATACAATGGTGCAGGAGGATATTAATAAGGTTCTTCTGGAAGAAGCTGAAAAAGGAAATAAAGTGGTAAGGCTTAAAGGTGGAGATCCCTTTCTCTTTGGAAGAGGCGGGGAGGAACTGGAACTTCTTTCTGAGAATGGAATCCCTTATGAGATCGTGCCCGGAGTGACATCTCCCATCTCTGTTCCTGCTTACAATGGGATTCCTGTGACACACAGGGATTTCTGTTCGTCCTTACATATTATTACAGGACATAAACGCGCAGGGCAGGAGTATGATATAGATTTTAAGGCACTGACCCGGACAAAGGGAACACTGGTGTTTCTCATGGGAATTGCAGCACTGGAGGATATCTGCAAAGGGCTTCTTGCAGGCGGAATGGATCCGAATGTGCCGGCAGCAGTTCTTCAGAAAGGAACAACAGCAGGACAGAAGCGGGTGGTTGCTACTGTAGGTACCCTCAAGGAAGAGGTGGACAGACAGGGGATAGAGACACCTGCCATTATTGTTGTGGGTAAGGTCTGCTCCCTGGCTGACAAATTTGCCTGGTATGAGAAGCTTCCTCTGGCAGGCTGGAAGGTTCTGGTCACAAGACCAAGACAGCATATTTCAAAGACAGCAGATCTTCTCCGTCAGAAAGGTGCCGAGGTTCTGGAGCTGCCGTCTATCTGTACAGTACCTGTTGAGAATAATGGCAGACTGTATGAGGCATTTGAGAAACTGGATACTTATCAGTGGATCATTTTTACAAGCCCTGCAGGTGTGGAGATCTTTTTTGACGAGATGGACAGAAAAGAGATGGATGTGCGCAGCCTGGGACAGGCGAAGATCGCAGTGATCGGTGAAGGAACGAAGAAAAAGCTGAAAGAGCATCACCTGCTGGCTGATTTTGTGCCAGGTGTGTATGACGGAGATACTCTTGGAGCAGAGCTTGCAAAAGAACTTCAGGGAAATGAAAAAATCCTGATCCCAAGAGCTGAAGCCGGAAATAAAAAGCTGACAGAACTGCTGGAGCAGACAGGGGCACAGGTGGATGATATTGCAACCTACACTACTCGTTATGAGAAGAGCAGACTGATCGATGAGAAGAAAGAACTGGAGACAGGAAGTGTGGACTGTGTAGTATTTACCAGTGCATCCACTGTAAAGGGCTTTGTGGAAGGCACAAAGGGACTGGACTATACGAAGGTAAAAGCTGCCTGTATCGGAAAACAGACCAAAGCTGCAGCAGATGCTTATGGTATGCAGACCTGCATGGCAAAGAAGGCTACCATCGAAAGTCTCATAGAGCTTGTGGAAGAGATGAAACAGGAAAACTGATAACTATTCTGCAAAAAATGGAACAGTTATGAGAATTGTTGATAAAAGGAGCAAAAAGACATGGATTTAATTCAGAGACCAAGAAGATTAAGAGGCAGTGAAAATTTAAGAAAAATGGTAAGAGAGACAAGAATGGACAAGTCTTCCCTTATCTATCCCTTATTTGTAAAAGAGGGAACAGGAATCGAAGAAGAGATCCCTTCTATGGAAGGACAGTTCCGCTACAGTGTAGACCGTCTTCCTTTTGAACTGGAACGTCTGCAGAATGCAGGAGTAAACAGCATTATGCTGTTCGGTATCCCGGATCATAAGGATGAGGTGGGAAGCGGTGCGTACGACCCCAACGGAATCGTACAGAAGGCCCTGAGAGAAGCAAAGAAACAGTTCCCGGACATGTACTATATCACAGATGTATGTATGTGTGAGTACACTTCACACGGACACTGCGGAGTGCTCTGCGGTCATGATGTAAATAATGATGCAACACTGGAATTACTGGCTAAGACAGCTGTTTCCCATGTAGAGGCAGGCGCAGATATGGTAGCTCCCTCTGATATGATGGACGGACGTGTACGTGCTATCCGTGAGGCTCTTGATGCGAACGGACATTATGGAGCACCGATCATGTCCTATGCAGTAAAATATGCATCTGCTTTCTACGGACCATTCCGTGATGCAGCAGGTTCTGCACCGTCTTTTGGTGACAGAAAGAGCTACCAGATGGATTTCCATAACAGAAGAGAAGGAATGAAGGAAGCTCTTACGGATGTGGAAGAGGGCGCAGATATCATTATGGTAAAACCTGCCATGTCTTATCTGGATATGGTCTCTGAGGTATCAAAGGCTGTAAATGTGCCGGTTGCAACATACAGTGTAAGCGGTGAATATGCAATGGTGAAAGCAGCTGCAAAGATGGGATGGATCGATGAAGAACGTATTATGTGTGAGATGGCAGTCAGTGCATACCGTGCAGGTGCCCAGATCTATCTTACTTATTATGCAAAAGAACTTGCAAAATGCATGGATGAAGGGAGAATCGGCTGATGGGTTTATCAGAAGAATTATTTGACAGAGCGGTAAAGGTGATTCCGGGAGGAGTAAACAGTCCTGTACGTGCCTATGGCGCAATCGGTATTGCACCGAGATTTATCGACCGCGCAGACGGATGCCATATTTATGATGTTGATGGAAAAGAATATGTGGATTATATCGATTCCTGGGGACCTATGATTCTGGGCCATAATTTTCCGGAAGTAAAAGAAAGTGTACTGAAGGCATGTGAAAAGGGCCTCAGCTTCGGATGTGCAACTGCAATTGAAGTGGAGATGGCTGAATTCATCTGTGACCATATTCCACATGTGGATATGGTGCGTATGGTAAATTCCGGTACAGAGGCTGTTATGAGTGCAGTCCGTGTTGCCAGAGGATTTACAGGAAAGAATAAGATCATTAAATTTGCAGGATGCTATCATGGACACAGTGATGCCATGCTGGTAAGTGCAGGCTCCGGTGTGATGACAAGCGGTGTTCCGGACAGTGCCGGTGTGCCTAAGGGATGCACAGAGGATACCATGACTGCTGTTTATAATGATCTGGACAGTGTACGTGCACTGATGGAGCAGGCTGACGGACAGACTGCTGCTGTTATCGTGGAAGCTGTAGGCGCCAATATGGGTGTGGTTCCCCCGAAAAAGGGGTTCCTGGAAGGTCTGAGAAAGCTCTGCGATGAGTACGGCGCCCTTCTGATCTTTGACGAGGTTATCACTGGTTTCCGTCTGGCTTTTGGCGGTGCTGCAGAATATTTTGGCGTGACCCCTGATCTGGTTACCTATGGTAAGATCATCGGTGCAGGTATGCCGGTAGGCGCATACGGCGGACGCAGAGAGATTATGGAACTGGTTTCCCCTGTGGGAAAGGTTTACCAGGCCGGTACCTTAAGCGGAAATCCTATTGCAATGGCAGCAGGACTGACACAGTTAAAATATCTCTATGAACACCAGGAAATCTATAAAGATCTGGAGGAAAAAGGAAAACGTCTCTATGGCGGTATGGAGAAAATCCTGGCAGAGAAAAATCTGCCTTACCATATCAATCACGTATCTTCCCTGGGAAGCCTGTTCTTTACAGAGCAGGAGGTTGTGGATTATACATCAGCCAAATCTTCAGATACAAAAGCTTTCTCTGAATATTTCAAGGGAATGCTTGCGCAGGGAATCCATATGGCTCCGTCACAGTTTGAGGCAATGTTTTTATCTGTTGCCCATACAGATGAGATTATAGACCAGACACTGGAAGCTGTCAGAAATTATTTTACCAAATAAACAGCAGAGCGCTTATCCGGTATAGAACTTAGCCAAAATTCATTCCAGATTGCCTGCGGCAATAGAATTTTGGCTTGTATGTGAATAGTAACGACAGTAACCCATGAACTGGAAAAAATACATAAAACTGAGTTCCGTAATCTTGTTCTGATTAGGGAAATGTGCTATAATCACCTTATCGTATGACATCGTCCGGCAATATCGGGACGAAAATATTATTGCTCGCTGACAGCAGACGGGAACAGAGTGAGCGATGATAAATAAACTTCAGGACAGCAGGAGGAAAAAAGCATTATGAGTGAAAAGAAATATGTAGCTTATGTGGGCTCTTATACACACGGCTCTTCCAGACAGGGAATCCATGTTTATGATGTTGATGTTGAGAATGGCACTCTTACAGAACGCAGCAGTGTTGAAGTAAGTAATGCATCCCACATGGCTGTTTCAAAGAATGGTAAGTATCTTTATTCTATCGAGGATGAGGGTGTTGCAGTATTTAAACGTGATAAAAATGGTGATCTGTCACGTATCAACAGTGTAAATATTGATGGAATGAGAGGCTGTTTCCTTTCTACAGATGTTGACGGTAAGTATCTTTATGTTGCCGGATATCATGACGGTAAGGTGACTGTTGTACATACTCATAAGGACGGCAGACTTGGAAGCCTGATGGATGGCGTATTCCATACAGGACTCGGAAGTGTTGCAGAGCGTAACTTCCGTCCCCATGTGAACTGTGTTCGTCCGACTCCGGATAATAAATATCTCTGTGCAGTAGATAACGGAATTGATCAGGTGAAGATTTACCGTGTCAACAAATTGCGCAATAAGCTGGAACTGGTAGACATCCTGAGATGTCCGAGAGAGAGCGGCCCGCGTATCATTCGTTTTAGCGATGATGGTAAGTTTGCTTATATTCTCTTTGAACTCAGTAATGAGATCAGGGCTTACAAATATGATGGAAGCGGTAAGGTTCCGGCGTTTGAACTGATCCAGACGATTGAGACAAGTGCGAAGAAGGATGTTCATGATACACATAATGCAGCGTCCGGTCTTTCTCTTGCAAATGATGGCAAGCATCTTTTCTGTACAACAGCAGGTGAGGATACAGTTTCCATGTTTGAGCGTGATGAGGAGACTGGTATGCTGACAAGGAAGTTTACACTTCCGATCAGTGGTGAATATCCGAAAGATCTGGTACTTTTACCGGATGATAAGCATCTGGTGCTGGCTAATCATGCAAGTAATACACTGACTACTTTTACAGTGGATTATGAGAAGAATATTATTGTGATGAACGGCAAGCCGATTAAGATTACAGAGCCAAACTGTATCAGAATCTGGCCGGTTCCGGAAGAATAACAGATTCGTTACATAGAATCAGCAATATAGGCAGATAATAAAATACCTTCATTTGAAACTGAGATCAGCTCAGAATTCAAGTGAAGGTATTTTTGCGTGGATTAATTGGAATTATTTCCGATAAAAATCCCGAACCTTATCCATCTGGGAACTCATATTGACAAAGAGCGCATCCGCCAGTGTGATTGCTGCCATAGATTCTACCACAACCACTGCTCTTGGGACAATGACCGGATCATGTCGGCCATGGATTTCCAGAGAAAGAGGTTCTTTATCTTTGGTTACGGTCTGCTGCGGCTGGCTGATGGATGGGGTTGGCTTGATATGGGCACGAAGTATGATTTCACTGCCGTCACTGATTCCTCCCATGATTCCGCCTGCGTGGTTGGAGGTTTTGATGATTTCACCGTCTTTGACTGTGAATCCATCATTGTCAGTGGAACCGTTTGAGGAAGTCACTGCAATGCCGTCACCGATTTCAACAGCCTTGACTGCACCGATGGACATCAGGGCGTGGGCGAGAAGAGCACTGAGCTTGTCAAAGACAGGCTCGCCAAGTCCGGCAGGTGTTCCGGTAATACGACATTCGATCACGCCGCCTGCACTGTCCTGATTCTTCATACATTCTTCCAGATATTCACCGGCCTTCACTGCTGCCTGTGCGTCCGGCATATAAAATGCATTCTGATGGATTTCTTCTTTATTAAAAGAAGCAATTTCAACAGGTCCGATAGATTTGGTATAGGTGCAGATTGAAATGCCAAGTTCTCCTAATATTTTAGAAGCAATGGCACCTGCTGCAACTCTTCCGATGGTTTCCCGCCCTGAAGAACGTCCGCCGCCTCTGTAGTCGCGGAATCCGTATTTTTGGTCAAAAGTATAATCTGCATGTCCGGGACGATAGGAGTATGCGATATTTCCGTAGTCTCTGGAGCGCTGATCTGTATTTCTTACCATCAGAGAAATTGGAGTTCCGGTGGTTTTGCCCTCAAAGACACCTGAGAGGATTTCTACCAGATCTCCCTCTTTACGGGCGGTGGTGTATCTGCTCTGTCCGGGTTTTCTTCTGTCGAGGAATTTCTGAATGTCCTCTTCACAGAGAGGAAGGCCTGCTGGGCATCCGTCTATCACAGCTCCGAGAGCTTTTCCGTGGGATTCCCCCCAGGTGGTTACCTTAAATTTATTTCCAAATGATGACTGGCTCATATGATTTGTATCCTTTCCTGTTATTGTATTAGAGCGTGTCTGGAAAATCATTCCCGCAATCTGCACGCCCCACTTTGCGGGATATTTCACCTGAATTCAGTTGCTGTAGTTAGAGCGTGTTTGGAAAATCATTCCCGCAATCTGTACGCCCCCACTTTACGGGACTTTTATAAATAAATACTACTTTATTATAGCGAAGTGTAAAAGTTTTGTAAACCGAAAGCATTAGAATTGACAAAAATTCATGTTCAAATTATAATGATGTTTGAGTCTTTGTGAAAATAAAGAGTAAACGTAACTGTTCAGTAATCTCTTGCAGAAACTCTGAATAGTTGCAGATTTATTGTTACTGAGAACAGAGTAAACAGTAACAATCTATTGAGGGGAAATCGAGAAAAAGAAGGGAAGTGTGGATCGTGGTAAGGATTTTTAAGACAATCGATGGCGCTATCCATGAAATACAGGAACCACAGGAGGGCTGTTGGATTGCGCTGACGAATCCTACGGCAACAGAAATTTTTGAAATTTCCGAGCAATTTGGGATAGAGGTGGACGATTTGCGCGCACCTTTGGATGAGGAAGAGCGTTCCCGTATAGAAGTGGAGGACAATTATACCCTTATCCTTGCAGATGTACCTGCGATTGAAGAACGTAACGAGAAGGACTGGTATGTGACCATTCCTCTTGGTATTATCGTGACTCAGAAGATGATCTTTACTGTATGTCTGGAAGATACACAGGTTCTGACAAGATTTATGGAAGGCAGGGTAAGAAACTTTTTTACCTATATGAAAACCAGATTTATTCTGCAGATTTTGTACCGTAATGCCAGCATGTATCTGAGATATCTGCGTATTATAGATAAGAAGAGCGAGCAGATTGAGGAGAAACTTCATCTGTCTACAAGAAATCAGGAACTGATGGAACTTCTGGAACTGGAGAAATCACTGGTATACTTTACCACATCTCTGCGTTCCAATGAGATGGTTCTGGAGAAACTTCTGAAGGTGGAGAGTATCAAGAAATATCCGGAGGATACAGAGCTTCTGGAGGATGTTATCATTGAGAACAAGCAGGCCATTGAGATGGCTAATATTTACAGTGGTATCCTCAGCAGTATGATGGGAACTTTTGCGTCAGTTATTTCCAATAACCTGAACATTGTCATGAAGGTTCTGGCTGTTATTACTATTGTTATGAGTATTCCGACTATTGTTTTCAGTGCGTATGGTATGAACCTGAGTGCTGCGGGAATGCCGTTTTCTAGGACACCATGGGGATTTCTTATCGTTATCATCCTTTCTGTAGTGGCAAGTATCATTGCAGCGATATTTCTTTCCAGGAAGAAGTTTTTCTGATTTTGCAGCTGAACTGAGAGGCAGTTATTCGGTGCAGAATTACGCAGAGAAAGCAGATTGTGGATATCCGCTGTAACGAAAGAACGAATAGCATTTTGTGAGAAAAGGAGATTTATGAAATTTATTGACAAACTGGAACGAAAATTTGGAAATCGCGGGATTGAGAATCTTACGATTTATATTATTGTAAGTTATGTACTGGGATATGCATTGATGTATATTAATCCGGGGGCTCTTTCCATGTTGAGTTTGAATGTCTCTGAAATCCTGCATGGTCAGATATGGAGACTTGTTACATGGATTATTTATCCGCCGAGTACGTCATCTGCTTTATGGTTTGTGATTGCGATATTGTTCTTTTATTATCCGATCAGTGCATCGCTGGAACGTACATGGGGATCATTCAGATTTACTGTATATATTTTATCTGGAATGATTTTTACAGTAATTTCTGCGTTTATTTTGTATTTTATCACAGGTGGAGTGTTAGATGCTTATCTGAATGGATCACAGTTTTCAACGTATTATATCAGTTTATCTATTTTTCTGGCATATGCGCTGACATATCCGGATATGAAGGTTTTACTGTACTTTGTAATCCCGATCAAGATGAAGTGGATGGCGATTGTATATGCTGCTCTTGTGGTATATGATATTGTCAGATATTTTATGGGAGGAGCATGGTTTATGGCACTGCCGATCATCGCATCCTTACTGAACTTTATCATTTTCTTCCTTGGTACAAGAAATCTTAACAGATACAATCCGAAGGAAATCCATCGCAGAAATCAGTTTAAGAGAGCAATGGGAGAAAGTAAGACCGTTCCCTTCCCGGGTGGCAGCAAGTCAGGGGAAGTGACGAAGCACAAATGTGCAGTCTGTGGCCGTACAGAGAAAGATGATCCGAATCTGGAATTCCGTTTCTGTTCTAAATGTAACGGAAACTACGAGTACTGTCAGGATCATTTATATACACATATACACAAGAAGTAAGAGGAGAAAAGATTATTATGAAAAAAGTACCATTTGTCACCCTGGATAAACTTCAGGAAATCACTGCGCAGTTTCCTACACCTTTCCATCTTTATGATGAAAAAGGTATCCGCGAGAATGCAAAGGCAGTGAAAGAAGCATTTGCATGGAATAAGGGCTTCAAAGAATTCTTTGCTGTGAAGGCAACTCCAAATCCATTTCTGATCCAGATCCTTCAGGAGTATGGCTGTGGCTGTGACTGTTCTTCCATGACAGAGCTGATGATGTCCAAAGCAATCGGATGCAAAGAGGGAGATATCATGTTTTCTTCCAATGATACACCGGAAGAAGAATTCAAATATGCAAATGAAATCGGCGGGATCATCAATCTTGATGATATCACACATATCGAGAGCGTAGAAAGAGCCGTAGGATATATTCCGAAGGTGATCAGCTGTCGTTATAATCCGGGCGGAGTGTTTAAGATCAGCAACGATATTATGGACAACCCCGGAGATGCCAAATATGGTATGACAACAGAGCAGATTTTTGAAGCATTCAAGATTCTGAAGGAAAAAGGTGCCGAGGAATTCGGTATCCATGCATTCCTTGCAAGCAATACTGTGACAAATGAGTATTATCCGATGCTGGCGAAAGAGATGTTTGAAATGGCAGTGAAACTTCAGAAAGAGACAGGCGCTCATGTGAAGTTTATCAACCTTTCCGGTGGTGTTGGAATCGCTTACAAACCAGATCAGACTCCGAATGATATCAGAGAGATCGGTGAAGGTGTCCGCAAAGTATACGAAGAAGTACTTGTTCCGGCCGGAATGGGTGATGTTGCAATCTATACAGAGATGGGACGTTTCATGATGGGACCGTATGGCTGCCTGGTAACTAAGGCAATCCATGAGAAGCATACTCATAAAGAATATATTGGGGTGGATGCGTGTGCTGTAAACCTGATGCGTCCGGCAATGTATGGCGCATACCATCATATCACTGTTATGGGAAAAGAAGACCAGCCATGTGATCATATGTATGATGTGACAGGTTCTCTCTGCGAAAACAATGATAAGTTTGCAATTGACCGCTATCTTCCGAAGGTTGATATGGGAGATCTTCTTGTGATCCATGATACAGGAGCTCATGGTTTTGCCATGGGATATAACTACAATGGTAAACTGAAATCTTCTGAGATCCTTCTCCATGAAGATGGAAGTTTCGAGATGATCCGCCGTGCCGAGACACCGAAGGATTATTTCGCAACATTTGACTGCTTCCCGATTTATGAGAAATTACTGGAAGATATGGAATAATGCTGTGATTATTCTGTGATTTACTGTCCTGTGGTATTGACGGGGCAGATAGGACATAAAAATACAAAAAAAGAAAGGTACTGATCTGTGCATGATGCTGGAAGGTTAGTGCCTTTCGTTTTGCATGGAAAAACAGTGATTTCAGAAGAATATACTGTAAAAATTTTGTCTGTTCGGAGGTAGACGTATGATTAAATATGAATATGAAACAGGAATGTGTAAACAGCTGCATTACAATGGTCTGTGGAGTGTACAATATGAAGGTGTTCCCGGACATTTTAAAAAAGTAAAGATGGTCTGTCCCTGCATCAGAGACGAATGTGATCAGAATTGTGAAGTGTTTAAGAACATACCGGAAATAAAAGCAGCAGATCAGGAATGGCATATGAGAGATGAGAGATAGAATAATGGGAGATAAGAAAAAAGAATACAGAGACAAAAGAACAGGCATGCAGACTGTAAGGTCTGTCATATTTGCTATTGTGCTTATAATTACAAGTTTTACCAGTATAATATCTGTGGCAGATAATACTTATGCAGCAGACGAATATCGAGTGCATAAATCTGAGATGGTTGTAAAGACCGGTGCCACTTATACAGTAAAGATCCTGAATCATGATACAAAAGTGAGTCCAAAGAAGTTTAAATGGACCAGCAGTAACTCAAAATGTGTAAAGGTTATAAATGGCAGGATATATGGTTTAAAGCCCGGACAGGCAACGATCACAGCACAGATGAGTGGACTGAAAGTAAACTGCGAGGTTTTTGTCTGTAATAAAACGGAAACAGTTCTTTTTAAGAAATACAAAAAACAGGTGAAAGTAACGGCAGGAAAGACAATTATTTTGGAGCCGCAGAAGTATGGAAAAAGGCTGACTTATACTTCTTCTGATAAAACGGTGGCAACTGTATCAAAGAAAGGAAAAGTTACTGCAAAAAAGGCGGGAAATGTCAAAATCACCAGTGTTTCTTATGGTACTGACAGATATGTATCAGAGATAGAAGTGATCGTCCTGCCGGCAGCGTCAGAAACTCCGGAAATTACGCCTACACTGACGCCGGATGAACCAGCACCATCTGTGACCCCGGAGCCGACGGTAACGGTCACGCCAACTCCGAAAATCACACCTGCACCGGAAGATGAGGAAAAGTTCCGGAAACCCCTGGATGGAGTTACTCATTATATTTTGCACAGAGGTGAACAGACAGAAGCACCTGAGAATTCCGTGCCTGCCTTTGAGATGGCAGGACGCAATGGGGCGGAGTTTGTGGAGACAGATGTGAGAGAGACCGCAGATGGAGTTCTGGTTGTCTCTCATGATGATTCTTTGCTGCGGATGTGCGGGGAGGACAGGCTTATTTCAGAGATGACTTATGAGGAGATAAAGCAGTATCCGATTATAAATGGAAGAAATGCTTCACAGTATCCGGATAATCTTATTCCTACACTGGAACAGTATATTGCATGCTGCAATAAGTACTCTGTGACGCCGGTGATTGAAATAAAGTCAATCCGTACGGAAGAAGCCATGAATTTGTTCATGCAGCTTCTGACTGAATCACAGAAAGAGCCGGTACTCATCTGTTTTCGCATAGAAACACTTGGTAAACTGCGTGAGATGGGATTTACAGGAAAAATGCAGTGGATCCGTACAGTGCGCATGAATGCTTCTATGATACAGCAGTGTAAGAAATATGATCTGGACATAAGTGCAGAGTATAAAAATATCAGTATGAATGATATCAACAATGCTCATCAGAATGGAATCCGCATATCCGTATGGCTTTGCCGGAATGAAGATATGGTAGACATTTTCAGGAAAATGGGTGCGGATTATATCACGTATGAGAAGTGGAATACAGATGAAGTAAAAATACGACAGGATTAGCAGAAAATCAAGGTAGACATTTAGCAGAAAAATAAGTAAAATACAAGATGTAGATATAAATTGTAAGCAGAACAGTAACACAAATGTCGTAAGTATTTAACAGTTCACTATTGCTATAAGAAAGGACTGAATAGTTGTATATATTTTATATACTGCTGAAAAAGAGGAGGAGAGAGTAATGAAAAAAATAGCAGCTATGGTGCTGGCAGGTGTTCTGGCAGCAGTTCCGGTCAGTACGACCGGTGCAGCGGAATTTCAGGATGGAGCAGATACACAGAATTTCATCTTGGCAGCCGGAGAGGAAACTTCAACAGACACAGATGAAAGCAAAGGGGTAAGTGCAAATGACAGTGTCGTTGAAGGACTTGACAAACCTCTGGTTTTCTATCCCAACACTTACTATAAATTTAATGTGACCGGTGCCGGAACGCAGAATACGAATCCTGTTGAGGGAGATGTCAGATGGACACCATTATACTGGAGTCTTTCTCTCAAACCGCAGGAAAGCGATATTCACAGGAAATGGGAAATCGGTTCTGCAAAGGGTATTTATACAAAGGTGGAACGTGCATACAATATATATATCTTTTTCCAGAGAGAAGAATATACAGGAGGTATATGGGAGAAAAACGATATTGTACAACCTGTGAGATATCAGTTCAATGCAGCTCCGTTAACTGAACAGGGTGGAAGCTATAAGTACCTGATAGGTGGAATTGGCTATAAGATTTTAAATGAAAGAGAAGTAAGCGTTACAGGTCTTGCTGCGGAATATAATGTGATACAGATTCCGGCTACAGTTGTGATCAATGATAAAGTTTATAAAGTAACTACAATTGACAAGAATGCCTTCAGCGGGAACAAAGAAATTACAGATGTTATTTTTGGAAATAATGTAACAACGATTGGAAAATATGCGTTCAGCCAGTGCCCGAATCTGCGGAACATAAGATTTGGCAGCAGAGTAAAAAGAATTGGTAGCAACGCATTTGCACAGTGTACAAAACTGCGAAATTTTATACTTCCTGCCAGTGTCAGACATATAGATGCCAGAGCTTTTTACCAGTGCCCGGCAGTCAAAGTGATCAGGATCAACAGTACAGCACTGAACTATGTTGGAAAAAAAGCTTTTGCGGTCAACAAAACCGTAACTATCAGACTTCCTGAGAAGCTGTTTGCCAGATATCAGAAACTGATCAAGGCAAGCAATGTGTATTCTAAAACGAGGTTTGTGAAATATTAAAAAAAACTCAAAAATGCCCTTGCCATTTCGACAAAAACGTGATATGATAATACTCGTTTCAATGCCGGCATGTCGGAATGGCAGACGAGGCAGACTCAAAATCTGTTGTGGGCAACCACGTGTGGGTTCAAGTCCCACTGCCGGCATTAAAAAGTAAGCGAAGCCTTTGTTTGTGAAGGTGTTCGCTTTTTTTATTTGCCGTATTAAACAGTTCAGATAATTCTAAAATCTTTATGAAATTTATCTCGCTTTTCTTGAAAAAGAGATGAATAAGTGATATGGTACATCATAACAAAACGAAATGGAGGAAAAGCCAATGAACCTTGATAATAAAAAGCCTGGCAGAAAACCGCTTTATGTATATTATATCATTGCGGCAGTTATTATCATTCTTCTGAATGTGCTGTTACTTCCTGCAATTGAGGGACGAAAGGTACAGACGACTGATTACAGTACTTTCCTGACAGGAGTAGAGAAGGATTACGTTAAGACAGTAGAAATTCAGGATGATTATATTTATTATGTAGCAGAGAGTGACGGACAGGAGGGTTATTTCAGAACTGTCAAGATGAATGATCCTGACCTTGTAGACCGTTTGCATGATGCAAATGTCAAGTTCGGTGCAGCAGCACCACAGCAGACATCTATCTGGATCAGTCTGATCGCAGGATATGTACTGCCGATTGCCATCTTTATCCTTCTTGGAAGGTGGCTCAGCAAGAAGATGATGAGTTCCATGGGCGGAGGTCCCGGTGGGGCAATGTCATTTGGAAAGAGTAATGCGAAAGTATATGTGAAATCATCTACGGGAATCAAATTCTCAGATGTAGCGGGAGAGGACGAAGCCAAGGATCTTCTGACAGAAATCGTAGATTATCTTCATAACCCGCAGAAATACAGAGAAATCGGTGCATCTATGCCGAAAGGAGCCCTTCTTGTAGGCCCTCCGGGTACAGGTAAAACACTTCTTGCAAAAGCGGTAGCCGGTGAAGCGGAAGTTCCGTTCTTCTCCATTTCCGGTTCTGAATTCGTGGAAATGTTTGTTGGTATGGGCGCTGCCAAGGTGCGTGATCTTTTCAAACAGGCGAATGAGAAAGCTCCATGTATTGTATTTATCGATGAGATCGACACAATTGGCAAGAAACGTGATGGTGCCGGATTTACAGGCGGCAATGATGAGCGCGAGCAGACTCTGAACCAGCTGCTTACAGAGATGGATGGTTTTGACGGCTCCAAAGGTGTTGTGATCCTTGCGGCAACCAACAGACCGGATTCCCTTGATCCCGCACTTCTTCGTCCCGGACGTTTTGACAGACGTATTCCTGTTGAACTTCCGGATTTAAAAGGACGTGAGGAAATCCTTAAAGTCCATGCAAAGAAGATTAAGATTGCAGATTCCGTACGTTTTGATGAGATTGCGAAAGCTGCAGCCGGAGCTTCCGGTGCAGAACTTGCAAATATTGTCAATGAAGCAGCACTTCGTGCAGTACGTGACGGCAGAAAATTTGCCACTCAGGCAGATTTTGAGGAGAGTATCGAGGTAGTTATCGCAGGATATCAGAAGAAGAACAGAGTTCTTTCCAATAAAGAAAAACTGATAGTTGCTTATCATGAAATCGGACATGCGCTGGTTGCAGCAAAGCAGACCGAATCTGCACCGGTCCACAAGATCACTATTATTCCGCGTACATCAGGAGCACTCGGATATACCATGCAGGTGGATGACGGAGATCATTATCTGATGACAAAGGAAGAACTTGCAAATAAGATAGCGACCTTTACAGGCGGTCGTGCCGCTGAGGAACTGATCTTTCACTCTATTACAACCGGAGCATCCAATGATATCGAACAGGCGACTAAGCTTGCAAGAGCAATGATCTCCAGATATGGTATGAGTGAAGACTTCGATATGGTTGCCATGGAGAATGTGACAAATCAGTATCTGGGCGGAGACTCCAGCTTAAGCTGTTCTTTTGAGACACAGACTCTTCTTGATAAGAAGGTTGTGGAGCTTGTCAGGATGGAACACCAGAAAGCACTGAAAATCCTTCAGGACAATATCGGAAAGCTCCATGAACTTGCAAAATATCTGTATGAGCATGAGACAATTACAGGTGAGGAATTTATGAAGATCCTGAATGCACCTGTACAGGTTCCCACTGTAGTGGCAGAATCTGAAAGTAATACAAAGTCTGAGAACAATGCAGAATCCGAAAACAGTACAGAAGCTGATGCAGATACATCTTCCGGGAAAGTGAATTTGCAGAAGTGATATTTTCTCAAGATATACAAGCCAAAAGTCCATTGTCGCAGGCAATCCGGAAAATTGGCTATATCACTGAAAACTGAGTGAACAGCAATGAAAGCAGCAGAGGCGATTTGAGCTTCTGCTGCTTTTTCTTGCCAATTAACTCCGGTTCGGTTATAATTCGTAATAGTGAACGCAGCATCCTGGATGTTTTTTTGGAAGAAAGAAGGGAATGAAGATGGATTGCCAAACTGCAGAAGGAATGGTGAGCAGGTATATTAAACATGATCTTCCGTTAAATGAACTGGAAGAGTTTCTTGATCATGTACAGAATTGTTCTTCCTGTTATGATGAACTGGAGACATATTTTATTGTCCATGAGGTAACACATCAGCTTGATGATGACAGCAGCGATTCGGTTCTGGATTTCAAAAAACTGCTGGAACAGGACATCCGGAAATCCAGAAGATATATCCGCAAGAAGAAAGTCAGCTGGCTTATGTTTGGCGTGAGTATATGCCTTCTGATCGCTACGATTGCGGCAATACTGATTTTTGTAATGATGGAGACAAATTACATTCTATAAAGACACTGGAGGATTTTATGAGCGAAAAAATATTACTGATTGACGGACACAGTATTCTGAACAGAGCTTTTTATGGTCTGCCGGATCTTACAAATTCAGAAGGAAAACACACAGGGGCAGTATATGGTTTCCTGAATATCCTTTTTCGGACGATCGAGGAAGAGAAGCCTCAGTATCTGACGGTGGCATTTGACCTGAAGGCACCGACTTTCCGCCATAAGATGTTTGAAGCATACAAGGGAACACGTAAACCCATGCCTGAAGAACTGAGAGAGCAGGTACCGCTGATTAAAGAAATGCTTACTGCAATGGGTGTGAATGTTGTGACAAAAGAAGGCTACGAAGCGGATGATATACTGGGAACTCTGGCCAGAAAAAGCGAAGCGGCAGGAATGGATGCGACAATCCTTTCCGGTGACAGAGATCTGCTTCAGCTTGCGACAGATAAGGTTATGATCCGTTTGCCAAAGACTGTAAGGGGCAAGACCACCATAGAGGATTATCATGCACAGCAGGTGATCGAGAAATATCAGGTGACACCTCCCCAGATCATTGAGTTAAAGGCTCTGATGGGTGACAGTGCTGACAATATTCCGGGAATCCCGGGAGTAGGTGAGAAGACTGCCACAAAGATTATTGTGGAGTATGGAAGTATTGAGAATGCTCATGAACATTTGGAAGAGCTGAAGCCAAACAGAGCCAGGGAATCAATGAGAGAACATTATGATATGGCGCAGATGAGCAAGGCTCTGGCTACGATCTGTACGGACAGTCCCATAGAGTTTTCGTATGAAAAGGCAAAACTGGGAAATCTTTATACAAAAGAAGCTTTCCTTCTCTGCAGACAGCTGGAATTTAAGAATCTGCTTAACCGTTTTGACTCTGCGGCAGTACAGGAAGATACGCTGGAACAGGAGTTTTTCACATGTGCAGACCTGGCAGGCTGTGAAGCGCTGTTTGCGAAAGCGGAAGCAGGAAAGACAGCGGGTGTTTCTCTGGTTACAGAGAATGGCAGGGTATTTGGTGCAGGACTTGCGCTGAATGAAGAGGAAATTTATTATATTCCTGTAGAAGGGATGATCACAGAAGGTTATCTCTGCGGAAAATTGGAAGGGCTCCTTCATAAAGTATCTGAATCCAACACAGAGAATATTATGAAATCTAATACAGATAATGTGAAGAAGGATCCGGAAAATGAGATATCTGATGTCAATACAGACGGTACTCTGAAATATGATAAAAAATGTGTATGTGCATTGGATGTAAAGGCATTACTCAAGCATATAAAATCTGATGATCCGATGGCTGTATTTGATGCAGGTGTGGCTGCATATCTGCTGAATCCTCTGAAATCCTCCTATACTTACGATGATATGGCAAAGGAATATCTGAATGGTCGTATCCTGCCTGCAAGAGAGGAACTTCTTGGAAAGAAAACAGTGGAAAAAGCATGGGAGGAGAGTGCAGAGGGGCTTACAGCATGGGCCTGCTACATGGCCTATACAGCACTTGCCTGCCGGAAACCCATGTGTGAAGCACTGCGTGATACAGGTATGTGGAATGTATATACACAGATTGAGCTTCCGCTGATCTTTACTCTTGATTCCATGGAAAAATGGGGAATCAGCGTGAAGAGTGAAGAACTGAAAAGCTACGGTGAGAAACTAAGTGTACGTATTGGAGAACTGGAGAAGCAGATCTGGCAGCAGGCAGGGGAAGAGTTTAATATCAATTCTCCGAAACAGATGGGAGTGATCCTGTTTGAAAAGCTTGGCCTTAAGGGTGGAAAGAAAACAAAGACAGGTTATTCCACAGCGGCAGATATTCTGGAAAAGCTTGCACCGGAGTATCCCATTGTAAAGGATATTCTGGAGTACCGTCAGCTTGCGAAACTGAAATCTACTTATGCAGACGGGCTTGTTGGTGAGATCGCAGAGGACGGCAGGATTCATTCTACTTTTAACCAGACAATTACAGCAACAGGAAGGATCAGTAGCACAGAGCCGAATCTTCAGAATATCCCTGTAAGAATGGAGCTTGGAAGACTGATCCGTAAGGTATTTGTTCCGGAAGAGGGATATGTATTTCTGGATGCGGACTATTCCCAGATCGAGCTTCGCGTTCTGGCGCATATGTCAGGGGATGAGAAACTGATCCAGGCATATAAAGAAGCCCAGGATATCCACAGACATACAGCATCAGAGGTATTCCATGTGCCCTTTAATGAGGTGACAGATCTGCAGAGGAGAAATGCCAAGGCAGTAAATTTTGGAATCGTTTATGGGATCAGTTCCTTTGGGCTCAGCCAGGATTTAAGTATCACACGAAAAGAAGCAGCAGAATATATTGAAAGATATTTTGAAACTTATCCAAAGATCAAAGGATTTCTTGACGGACTGGTGGAAGAGGGAAAAGAAAAAGGATATGTGACTACCATGTTTGGCAGACGCAGGCCGATCCCGGAACTGAAATCCGGTAATTTTATGCAGAGGTCTTTTGGGGAGCGAGTAGCCATGAACTCTCCAATACAGGGAACTGCGGCGGATATCATTAAAATTGCAATGAACCGTGTGTACAGACGATTAAAGGATGAGAATCTTAAATCCCGTCTTGTACTTCAGGTACACGATGAACTTCTGATAGAGACCTGTAAAGAGGAAATCCCGCAGGTTTCTGCTATTCTTGAAGAAGAGATGAAAGGTGCCGCAAAGCTTTCCGTAGAACTGGAAGTCGATATGCATCAGGGTAATAACTGGTATGAGGCGAAGTGATGATGATAACAATAGGAATTACCGGCGGAGTGGGTGCCGGAAAAAGTACAGTGCTTGATTTTCTTGAAGAAAAGTATCAGGCGTATGTGATGAAAGCAGATGAGATCGGGCATCTGGTGATGGAGCCGGGGCAGTCCTGTTATGAACCGGTGATTGCACTATTTGGAAGACAAATCATAAAAAATGATAAAACTATTGACCGCAGACAGGTTTCGGATGTAGTATTTTCACATCCAGAGCTTCTGGAGAAATTAAACCAGATCATCCATCCGGCTGTGAAACAGTACATCAGAGAGCAGTTAGCTGTAAAGAAACAGCAGGGACAGAAGATATGTGTGGTGGAAGCTGCACTCCTTCTGGAAGATCATTATCAGGAGTTTTGCGATACGATATGGTATATTCATACGGATGAAGAGATCCGTATCAGGAGACTGATGGAGAACCGCGGTTATACAAGAGAGAAATCAGTCAGTATCATTGCCAGTCAGGCACCGGAGACTTTTTTTCGGGAAAATGCAGACTATGTTGTGGTAAATAACGGAGATTTTGCACAGACCAGACGGCAGATTGAGGAAGGAATCAGAAAATATGAGACTTTGTAGCATTGCCAGCGGAAGCAGCGGAAACTGTATTTATGTGGGCTCAGATAATACCCATCTTCTGGTGGATGTAGGCATCAGCGGAAAAAGAGTAGAACAGGGATTGAATTCTCTGGAATTGACAGGAAAAGATATTGATGGTATCTTGATTACACATGAACATTCGGATCATATCAAAGGTCTGGGCGTGATCGCAAGGAAACATCAGATACCGGTTTATGCGACAGAAGGAACTGTGGAAGCTTTATCTCACATGAATCTTGGAAAAATGCCGGAAGGGATTTTTCGTGAGATACACGAAGATGAGCCTTTTGAGATTAATGATCTGACAGTGAATCCTTTTACGATCCCTCATGATGCTGCACAGCCCGTAGGATACCGGGTAGAGTGTGGAGAGCATTCTGTGGGGATTGCTACAGACCTTGGAAAATATAATGAGTACATAGTCGGTAATCTGCAGAATCTGGATGCGCTTCTTCTGGAAGCAAACCATGATATCCGTATGCTGCAGGTTGGAAAATATCCCTATTATCTGAAACAGAGAATCCTTGGAGACAGGGGACATCTTTCCAATGAAAATGCAGGCAGGCTTTTATGCAGGCTGCTGCATGACAATATGAAAGGGATTTTCCTTGGACATCTGAGCAGGGAAAATAACTATGAGGAACTGGCATATGAAACCGTCTGTTCAGAAGTAACCTTAGGTGACAACCCTTATAAGTCGCGTGATTTCAGAATTCAGGTGGCACAGAGGGATTGCATATCAGAAGTAATTACAGTGTAGAAAGGACAAAGAACTTATGAAAAAGACAATCATCACAGTAGTAGGAAACGATACCGTAGGAATTATTGCAAAGGTTTGTACTTATCTTGCAGACAATAATGTAAACATTCTTGATATCTCCCAGACCATCGTACAGGGATATTTCAACATGATGATGGTAACAGATGCCAGCAAATGTGAGAAAGACAACGGAGTTCTTGCCAAAGAACTGGAAGCCCTTGGAGATAAGATCGGTGTAGTGATCCGCTGCCAGCATGAAGATATCTTCAATGTAATGCACAGAATCTGAGAAAATCTAAGCAGGTAAGCCACTGAGGGACTTTCCTGTATCAGATTGCCTGAAAAATGCTGAGAGAACATACAAGGGAGAAAAACAAAATGATCAATATTTTTGAAGTAAATGAAACGAATAAAATGATCGAGCAGGAGAATCTGGATGTGCGTACCATTACTATGGGTATCAGCCTTCTGGACTGTATTGACAGTGATCTTGCTGTTTTAAATGAGAAAATCTATAAAAAGATCACAACCTGTGCAAAGGATCTGGTATCTACAGGTGAGGCTATTTCCGGTGAATATGGAATTCCGATCGTAAATAAAAGAATTTCCGTAACTCCGATCGCATTGATTGGCGGAGCTGCATGTAAGACAAAGGAAGATTTTGTAACTATTGCAGAAACTCTGGATAAGGCTGCCAAGGTGGTAGGCGTAAACTTTATCGGCGGTTATTCTGCACTGGTAAGCAAGGGAATGACTCCTGCTGAGAGACTTCTGATCGAATCTATCCCACAGGCTATGGCGAAGACAGAGCGTGTCTGCAGTTCTGTAAATGTTGGATCTACACGTACAGGTATCAATATGGATGCTGTTAAGCTGATGGGTGAGATCGTTCTGGAAACAGCGAAAGCTACCAAAGATCAGGATTCCCTGGGATGTGCGAAGCTGGTTGTATTCTGTAATGCACCGGATGATAACCCGTTTATGGCAGGTGCTTTCCATGGTGTGACAGAAGCAGACACTATCATTAACGTTGGTGTCAGCGGACCTGGCGTTGTTAAGACTGCGCTGGAACAGGTAAGAGGTAAGGATTTTGAAACTCTTTGTGAGATGATCAAGCGTACTGCCTTCAAGGTAACACGTGTTGGTCAGCTGGTAGCACAGGAGGCTTCCAGACGTCTTGGTGTTAAGTTTGGTATCGTGGATCTGTCTCTGGCTCCTACTCCTGCAATTGGTGACAGTGTTGCTGAGATCCTTGAGGAGATTGGTCTGGAGCATGCAGGTGCACCGGGCACAACAGCAGCGCTTGCTCTGTTAAATGACCAGGTTAAGAAGGGTGGAGTTATGGCTTCTACAGCAGTTGGTGGTTTGAGTGGTGCATTTATTCCGGTCAGCGAGGATCAGGGTATGATCGATGCGGTGAATGCAGGGGCACTGACTCTTGAGAAGCTGGAAGCTATGACTTGTGTATGTTCTGTAGGTCTTGATATGATTGCAATTCCCGGAGATACGAAGGCTTCTACGATTGCGGGTATTATTGCGGATGAGTCTGCAATTGGTATGGTGAACCAGAAGACTACGGCGGTTCGTCTGATCCCGGTAATTGGTAAGGGGGTTGGCGAAGTGGTTGAGTTCGGTGGACTGCTTGGTTATGCACCGATCATGCCGGTGAACCAGTTCTCCTGTGATGCGTTTGTGCAGCGTGGCGGAAGGATTCCGGCACCGATCCATAGCTTTAAAAACTGATAAAAAAGGCCAGAAACTTCGGAAAAGGGGAGTTTCTGGCTCTTTTTATGTTCAAGAGGGACGCGGGGCGGAAAATATTTTATCTGGGGTGCGGTTTCGGAGCCTAAGATATTCTAAGCCGCCAGAAATCTGCTAAAAGCATGAGCCGTCTTGTCAAACTCGCTCCGTTGCAAACTTCGCTCAGACAGTGAGGCAGACGGCTCATAACGCAGATTTCTGGTGACTAAGAATATCTAAGACTCCTGCAAATGCACCCCAGACAAAATATTTTCCGCCCCGCTGGTAGCTGGTTTTAAGCTATGATGGATTGGATTGTTTGTATTATTTTATGGAATTACTATAAATAAAAGAAATGTCCTGCTTTAAAGGGATTCCAGTATATGCAGAAGTCGGGTGTTGTCTTCGGGGTGCATGATGCAGAAGCGGATGTATTCGCCGTCCAGGCATTCGAAAGAGGAGCAGTCGCGGATCATGAGACCCTGGTGGATGCAGGCGTCGAAGACGTCTTGGGAGGTCAGGCCGGGCTTCTGGATTTTCAGGAGGAGAAAGTTGGCGTAGGCCGGGTAGGTTTTGTAAGTGGGGATATTCTCCAGTGCTTTGAGCAGGCGGGTGCGTTCTGAGAGAATGAGGTCCCGGGTCTGGCGGATGTAGGTTTTATCCTGGAGCATCAGCTCGCCGGCCAGGGCTCCCAGACTGTTGAGAGACCATGGTACCTGTTTTTCTTTCATTTTTTTGAGAAATTCCAGGTTCCCGGTGATTCCGTAGCCAAGACGCATACCTGGGGCTGCGTAAAATTTTGATACGCCGCGCAGAATCATAAGGTTCGTGAATTCTCTGGTAAGGCTGACAGCAGTGATCTCATTGATATCCGGGGCAAATTCTACATAAGTTTCGTCGATCATCACGAAAATGTTCCGCTCATTGCAGAAGGAAACGATTCTGCGCAGGTCATTTATGCTAATTGCAGATGAGGTAGGATTATTTGGGTTGCAGAGGATGAGAAAATCGTATTTTCCATCCAGAGTCCGGCAAAAGTCATCTACATCGAGAACAAAGTTATCCTCTTCGCGCAGGTGGTAGTATTCCTGAGTGCTTCCGGAGAAGGAGAGTTCCCTGGAGTATTCTGAATAGGTCGGACCCAGGATAAGGGTATGCTTTGGATTTCGTTCCTGTATCAGCAGTGCGATCAGTTCGCTGGAACCATTTCCGGGCAGGATGAATTCAGCAGGAATATTACAATACTCTGAAATTGTGCTGCGAAGTGAAGTATAATCTCTGTCTGGATAAGAAGACAGGATATCCAGCCGTCCTGCAAGCTGTTCCTTTACATGCTCGGAAAGCCCCAGCGGATTTACATTAGCCCCAAACTTCACAATTTCCTCCGGCTTAAGCTGATAGACCTCACATATTTTCTCAATATCACTCCCATGAAAAATCATTTTTGCTGTTGACATATAATATCCCTCATTTCTATATAATCTAATCTATATAAACTTAAAATCACTACATAGCAGATCACAGATCTTTTCTGAACATTATTTTAACACTTATCACATCGTTCTGTAAACATCACTGTCTACATATTGCTATCCTGAAATATACAGGTCCCAATATCATTGCAGCAGGCATTTGATAGAAGGCAAGTCCCCACTCACTGCTTATTGCTTTTCGCAACCACCGCAGGGGATTTACTTGATTCGATTAAATAAGTCTCCTGCGGTGGTGCAGAAAGCAAGCAATTCGGCATGCTGTCGAAAATGGAATATATGTCAATTTGCCAGTACACAGCGAAGGAATGGGAAGGGATTTCGGGCGCATTTGAGGGTTCATAGTAATTCTTGGTATTTGGGAAGCTGCGTTATTCAAAAAAATCTCACTGTCTGAGCGAAGCGAGTTTGAGATTTTTTTGAATGCTTTTAGCAACTTACCAAATGCCTTAGAATTACATGGTTCCGAAACTAAGCCCGAAATCCCTTCCCATTCCTTCGCGTCCCTTTTGGAAAAAAATAAAAAATAAACCTCTTGACATATCTGCATTAGCGTGGTAAAGTAAACACATCAAAACCGATGAGAAAGAAGAGTAAACAACCAAGAATCATTCCAGAGAACAGCAGTTGGTGGGAAGCTGTATGAAACTGATTGTTGAATGGCCTTTCGAGGGCGGCCCGAAATCTTGATAAGCGTGAGAGTAGGCACCGACGGGAACCGAACCCGTTATAAATCAGGAGTGTATGTTTGTACATGAGAAAGTGGACGATTCGTCAATTTGAGTGGTACCGCGATAATAAGATTCTTATTACCGTCTCAAGCAACAGATAGCTTGTGGCGGATTTTTTTATATATAAAGAGAATCTGTTATATGGCACCCCCTGTAATGCAGGAAAATCTGCTGATGGCAGGTGGGTATCACAGCAGTTGACACATCCGGGAAAAAGAGGAATCCGGGGAGTTCTTTCTCACAGACAGTAACAAGGGATTGACAAACATCCCTGAGACTATGGCAGTTAAAAAACCATGAACTGCTAAATAAGATGTAGAGAGAGGAAAAAAGACTATGAAAAAAAGAGTATTAGCAATCGCAGCAGCAATGGCAACTATGATGATGGCATCACCGGTTATGGCACAGGATTTCAAGATCGGTATCTGCAATTATGTAGATGACGCTTCCTTGAATCAGATCGTAGACAACATCCAGTCCCGTCTGGAAGAAATCGGCAAGGAAAAAGACGTAAATTTTGATGTGTCCTATGATAACTGTAATGCAGATGCCAATGTTATGGAACAGATCATTTCTGATTTTCAGGCTGATAATGTAGATTTGATGGTAGGTATTGCAACACCTGTAGCAATGCGTATGCAGTCCGCAACAGAAGGAACCGATACACCGGTTGTATTTTCCGCAGTGTCTGATCCTGTAGGAAGCGGCCTTGTAGAGGATCTGGATGCACCTGGAGCCAACATTACAGGTACAAGCGATTATCTGGATACAGCATCCATCATGAAACTGATCCAGGCAGTGAACCCGGATGTAAAGAAAATCGGACTTTTATACGATATCGGACAGGATTCTTCTACAACAGCCATCCAGGAAGCCAAGGATTATCTGGATAAAGAAGGCATCGAATATGTAGAGCGTACAGGTACCACAACAGATGAGGTACAGCTTGCAGCAGATGCACTGGTGGCAGATGGCGTAGATGCAGTATTCACACCAACTGACAACACAATTATGACAGCAGAGCTTTCTATCTATGAGAAATTCATTGATGCAGGTATCCCACAGTATACAGGAGCTGACTCCTTTGCACTAAACGGTGCATTTGTCGGATACGGTGTTGATTATGCAAACCTTGGACAGAAGACAGCAGATATGATCGCAGACATCCTTATGAATGATGCAGATCCTGCAACAACACCTGTTGAAACTTTTGATAATGGTACTGCAACAGTAAACACAGAAACCTGCGAGGGACTTGGACTTGATCTTGAAACTGTTAAAAAAGATTTCGAGCCGTTATGCACACAGGTAAATGAGATCGTTACAGCAGAGAGCTTTGATGATGTAGAGAAATAATAAGGATATTCGGACAGCATTTTGAATAAATTCAGAAGTTCTGGGTTTATGGAATCCATTGTGCCGGTTGAAAAGACTGATATATTTTCTGGATTAAAATGAACAGCAGCAGATATTTTCTGTTGCTGTTCATTGAATGTAATAAAATAAATACAAATTGGAGGAAATCATCGTGACTATTGCGACTATACTCTCTCTTGGAGAGACCGCACTGAAACTTGGCCTGATCTGTTCATTGACAGTTCTTGCCCTGTTTCTCAGTTATTCCATGCTGAATGTCTGTGACCTTTCCACTGATGGCTGTTTCACACTGGGAGCAGCAGTGGGAGCGGCAGTGGCAGTCAGCGGACATCCTTTTTTATCAATTTTTGCAGCCATGGCTGCAGGTATATGCTCGGGCTTTGTGACAGCCATACTTCAGACAAAGCTGGGTGTTGACAGTCTTCTTGCAGGAATTATCGTTAATACGGCTCTTTATTCTGTGAATATTGCAGTGATGGGAGGTTCCTCCCTGATCAATATGAACAGAACAGAGACGGTATTTTCCATGATGAAAGAAACATTGAAAAGTACACCGCTGAAAGGAAGAGGAGATATTGTAGTTGCTTTCATTGCAGTAGCCATTGTGATTGTCTTCCTTGTATTTTTCTTAAGGACAAGACTTGGTCTGGCAATCAGGGCAACAGGAAATAATGCAGATATGGTAAAATCCTCATCTATTAATCCGGTATTTACTACGATTGTAGGTCTCTGTGTTGCCAACTCCTTCACAGCACTTTCCGGATGTCTTCTGTCTCAGTCACAGAAATCTGTAGATATCAATATCGGACAGGGAATGGTTACCATCGCGCTGGCTTCCCTGCTGATCGGTGGTACGATTCTTGGCAGAGGTGGAATTTTCGTGAGAGCTGTTGGCATGGTACTTGGATCTTTTATTTTCCGTCTGGTATATACCGTTGCACTGAGATTCAATATGCCGGCATTTATGCTGAAACTGGTATCTTCTGTGATCGTTGTGCTGGCTATTTCAGGTCCATATTTGAAAAAACAGTGGCCGCAGATTAAGAGAAGAATGACTCACAGGAAGGGAGTACAGTGATTTATGCTGAAGATTGAACATATTTCCAAGACTTTTAATCCGGGTACGGTAAACGAGAAACAGGCCATCAGAGATTTATCCCTGAATCTGGAGAAGGGCGATTTTGCAACGATCATCGGTTCCAATGGAGCTGGTAAATCCACTCTGTTTAATGCAATCTGTGGAGATTTTCTTACAGATTCCGGTGTGATCATGCTGGATGGACAGGACATTACTTTTATGCCCCAGCATGTACGTGCAAAGACCATCGGTCGCCTGTATCAGGATCCTATGAGGGGAACTGCACCTGGAATGACTATAGAAGAGAATCTGGCACTTGCAGCAGGGAAAGGCGGATGGCTTTCCCATGTGTCCAGACAGGAGAAAGAACGATTCCATGAAGAACTGAAGCTTCTGGATATCGGACTTGAGAAGCGTATGACTCAGCCGGTAGGACTTCTTTCCGGCGGACAGAGACAGGCGCTGACACTTCTCATGGCAACCATGAATCCGCCCAAGCTTCTGCTTCTGGATGAGCATACAGCAGCCCTTGACCCGGGCACAGCAGAGAAGGTACTGAATCTTACGAAACGAATTGTAGAGGAACATCAGCTTACCTGTCTGATGATCACCCACAATATGCAGTCGGCCCTTGATCTGGGAAATCGTATTCTGATGATGGATTCCGGAGATATTGTGCTGGATATCCATGAAGAAGAAAAGAAAGGCCTGACAGTGGAAGGTCTTCTGGAGAAGTTTAAGACAGGTGCCGGTAAGATGCTGGATAATGACCGTATTCTTCTTTCCGGAGAAAAGTAATTATAAAAATAACATATAATTGTAAATGAAAGAACCATTATATACAGAAGTTATAGTTGTTGCCTGAAGCATACAGCCATGTTTTCTGATATAATGGTTCTTTTTGTCTGGTAGCGACTCTATTGCCTGCTGTAATCTACAGAAGGCTCCTGCTCTGGTTTGAGTGTGATAAGCTTGCTTCCGACCACTGCTGCAATGAAAATCCAGATAAACATTTTAACCGGGAAGCAGAGGAAGAGAAGCATAGTTACTGCCAGTGGCTTTTTCATGATTCCACCCAGAAGTGACGCAGTAACGATTGCAGCTCCAAATACCACATGTCCCTCGTCTGGCCCGCAGGTCAGCATTGCCACGCCGTATCCCATACATACTCCGGCAAAGATGACAGGGAAGAAATGCCCTCCCTTTAAACCGAACTGAATACACAGATTTGTCAGCAGGAGCTTAAAAAATGCAATGCCAATAAGTGCCAGCGGCAGATAAGAGGTATAGGTTTTCATAAGTGTTCCCATCTGCTCTTCTCCGGAAAACATAAGTACAGGTAAGAATGAACCTGTGATTCCAAGACATAAACCTGCAAAAATTTCTCTGACAACTGCCGGGAATCTGTTGGAAATATTTCCGGTCAGCTTGTGTGTTGCCTGATAGAAGTATGCCAGGATAAGACCGCACAAAATATACAGAATCATAAGCAGATAGTCTTTTCTCTGGATTTCCACCATATCAAAGGATGGAAATCCGGAAAGCCCTGCACCAAAAAGTGCAGATAAACCTGCATAAATACCAGTGCCTGCAGCCAGCGCGATTCCGTAAATAAATAATTTGGAACCCTTTGTTAAGGCTGCAAGGTCTTCTTCAGAGTTTTCTTCTACTTCGAAAATACCGAACAGAGGTGCGTGAAACAGCATACTCATGGAGACTGCGGCACCAATCTGCGAATAATTTCTGGTATTCTGTTTGGCAAACTTAAGGTTGTCTCCGGCCCAGTAGCATAAACCTACGATAATACCGGTAAGTCCGGCTTCGGGACCTACACTGCTTCCTATGAGTAATGGCAGCAGTGCTGCCACCATCATTACAAGCATGTTTTTGTATTCGTATCTTTTTTCTGCTCTGACTTTTTCCATAACGGTTTCAAGATTTTCGGGATAGTCTCCGAATATTTTTCGGAAAATACCGATAATTGCCGCACCGGCTACACAGATAAGAATCGTATAATAGGGAACAGAGGTTTTTCCGGGAAGCCATTTCCATAGAAATTCAGTTCCGACTGCCATTATTTTCAGCAGGATCCATACCAGTGCACCGGCAACAGCACCAATGAGTGCACAGAACAGCCACAATTCAAGCTGATTTTTTAAAGATACGTTTTTGGGGCTTTTTGTGTTATTCATATAGCCATAACCTTTTTGTCAACTTTCTGCCTTTCCGAAATTAATTCCAAGTACGATCATGTTGATACCCTGCATTAAAACAGAAAATGCGATCATATATCCTGCAGAGATCATGGTAAGTACAGGGTGGGTAAATGATACGATACTGACAATGACAGATAAAATACCACAGATAATGCTCAGGATTCCTTTTCCCTTAGAGGTGCTGTATGTCTTTATGCCGCCGACAATCTGGAAAATACCATAGATCAGGATGACAGCACCGACCATATAAGCTGCCATTACATCTGTAATGAATCTCTGGATACCGCTGAAAAGTAAAACAAGACCTGCAAGTCCTTCGAGAACACCGAGGATACATGCGCCGATTTCTTTCTTTTCTTTAGATAAAGAGAGAGCTACAAGTTCAATACCATTTACAAACAGAAGGATTCCCAGGATCCAACCGATAGAGAGAAAGGTTCTCATTGGTCTTACAAGAGTATAGATGCCTAATAATACAGTTAAAATTCCTGTGATCAGGATGATGATTTTTAACGTTTTGTTGTCTTTCATACGAGGATTCTCCTTTATATGTCACAAAGCTTTTGTGTTGCAAGTGAAACCGTTTTATACTATACTTCAATTAATTTCAGATAATAGATTATTTCATTGGAGGACAGGTGTATGAAAAGAATTAAAGTATTAGGCAGTGTATTAAAACGGACTCGCGCAGATAAAATTATCATTGGTTTTATTGTGTTTATTTTTGCTATCGCAGCAGTGATTCAGCTGGTGGAACCGGACATTAACCGATACGGAGATGCGCTGTGGTATTGCTATGCGGTGATCTCCACTGCCGGATTTGGCGATGTGGTTGCGGTTACTTTTATTGGAAAAATGTGTTCCGTTCTTCTGACGATCTATTCGCTTTTTGTAGTTGCCATTGCCACCGGGGTAGTGGTTAATTTCTACACCCAGATGGTGGAATTGCAGCGAAAAGAGACACTTGCCATGTTTATGGATCAGCTGGAAAGACTTCCTGAGCTTTCCAGAGAAGAGCTGGAGAATATTTCCAGAAAAGTGCGCCAGTTTCGGTAGCTGTGGATCTTACTGATCTTTGGAAGAAAGTTCTTCTTCCTGCTTGCTGCGTACCTGCGGGATCAGAGAAGCTGCCAGCTTTCCTTTTCCGCGGTTTCGCAGATACAGAATACCGATGATAGAAAATACGACTGCGCCGATAAAGTTTACGATCAAATCTTTCATGGTATCAACAATACCAATATCAAGATAGCCTCCCAGATTCCAGGTCTCGCCGTTAACGGCCAGGGACTGAACATCTACATGGATCGGAACATTTGCACCGGTAGGATTCAGCTTCACAGAGTTGATGGCCGGTACGATCCAGTCCTTCTGCATATCCATTCCAAAAAACCAGTCCATGCTGAATTCAAAGAATTCCCACATAACACCAACAGTCATTGAAAAACAGAATGCAAAAAAAGCTACAAAATACGGTGACATTTTAATGGAAAACCTGTCGCTGCGGTTAAAAAGATCAATCAGTGCAAATCCGATGGCAGCCATCAGAAAACCGTTAGTAGTATGTAAAATGGTATCCCAGATAGGGATTTTTACATAAAAGGCATTGATTTCGCCAAGAATTTCTGCTGAAAAGATAAAGATCAGAATCACTGTTTCCAGTCCCGGTGGTATTGTGACGTTCAGTTTCCTGTCCAGAAACTGGGGAACCATAAAAAGGATCAATGTCAAGATTCCCAGAAACATATTGTGGTAATTTCCCAGGAAAAACTGACGTACAACAGATAAGATTACTAGAGCGTGTCTGAAAAATAAAAATTGCACAAAACGCATGTTTTATTTCCCTTT
>NZ_JAJDMI010000116.1:0-1716 GCF_020593505.1 Blautia sp. DFI.3.45 | reverse complement strand
TGATATGCTACCCTCATATAGGACAATGAAATATAAAAGTCCTATATGGGGGTATTTTCATGTTCAGAAAGAGTAAGATAGAACCAGTAGAAAAAGTAAAAATAGTCGAACGCTACCTTGCAGGAGAAATTGGCATACGGCAAGCAGGAAAAGAATTGGGAGTTGATCATCATAGTATTCGAAATTGGATTTCTATTTATCAGTATGATGGACCAACTGGATTACTCAATCAACCGAAAAACAAATCTTATTCAAAAGATTTAAAAATATCTGCTATAAATGATTATCTTAACGGAGAAGGATCTCTTCAGGATATTTGCACAAAATACGGAATTCGTTCACACAGACAGCTTTCCGATTGGATTAAGGTGTATAATTCTGGTGGAATATTAAAAACATCCACTGGAGGTGCTTACATGAAAAAAGCAAAGAACACTACACTTGATGAGAGATTAAAAATAGTAACAGATTGTCTTGCAAATGATAAGAATTATGGTGCAATGGCACTCAAATATGATTGTTCCTATCAACAAGTTCGCAATTGGGTAATACGATACGAAAAGATGGGTCAAGCGGGTCTGGAAGACAGACGTGGACGTCGTATAGCTTCTCTTCCAAGCAGAACACCTGAAGAAGAGCTACGTGACAAGATAGCTGAACTAGAAAGAAGAAATCTAGACTTACAAATGGAGAATGATCTGTTAAAAAAAGTCAGAGAACTGGAAAGGAGGGGGCGCTATCTTTAATCCATCGGTTAGCCGAATATGAAGCCATCCAAAAACTATCGTCTACTAAGCATTATCCCATAGATAGACTTTGTAAATATCTTAATGTTACACGTTCTGCGTATTACCGCTGGGTAAAATATCCGAAAAGTAATAATGAACTTCGAAACGAAAGACTATCCACTGAAATCCAAAGGATTCATAACCAGCATCCAGATATGGGATACCGAAGGATTCGTGATGAATTAGATGGACATAAAGGAATTCATGTGAATGATAAACGAGTACTTCGTATTTGTAGGAAATACGATATAAAATCAAATATTAAATGGAAACCTAAGAGTTGTACCAGAGGAGACAGAAATCCTGATCACATAGCAAAAAACTATTTACACCGTGAATTTCACGCCGAAAAACCGAATGAAAAGTGGCTTACAGATGTTTCTGAATTTAAATACTACAACGGAATAGAAGTTCATAAAGTTTATCTGAGTGCTATTTTAGATTTATATGATAGAAGGATTGTTTCCTTTAAAATCAGCGATCATAATGATAATCCATTAGTTATGGACACGTTTGATGAGGCTGTTCGTCAGGAGCCAGATGCACACCCATTAGTTCATTCTGATCGAGGCTTTCAATATACAAGCGCACAGTTTTATACTAGATTAAAAAAACATCATATGAAGCAGAGTATGTCTAGAGTTGCCCACTGTATTGACAATGGACCAATGGAAGGGTTTTGGGGAATTCTAAAACGAGAAATGTATTATAAACAGCGTTTTAATGACAGAAGCTCTTTGATTACTGCGATAGCTAATTACATAGATTACTACAACAACCAACGACTTCAAAGGAAACTGCATGTAATGACACCAATGAAATATCATGAGCAATATACAAAAGCAGCATAAAATATCGCCAGCCATAGCATGGCTGACGATACAAAAATTTATTATTTTTTATTGTCCTCTTGACGGGGAGCATACCA
>NZ_JAJDMI010000115.1:0-1722 GCF_020593505.1 Blautia sp. DFI.3.45 | reverse complement strand
GGTTAAATGAATTTTTAAATTCTACCTTGCAAGAGTAAATTCTATACCTGTAGAAATTACTTCTGCATGGATTTTTCCTTCTTCTTTTTATAAAATACTACTGCAGATGATCCCCTGCCTGTGCAGAAGGAGGATAAAATGAATACAGGAAGACCAAAAGGCAACCAAAAACATCTTGACTTATCTGCACGTATTATAATCGAACAGCATTTAAATAACGGTGATTCATTTAGAAGTATTGCAATAGAATTAAGCAAGGATCCAAGTACCATATCCAAAGAAATCAGACGTCATTCCATTATCAGGGAAAGAAGCGCAGATGCATTTGCCCCTATTCCCTGTGCAAACAATTATGATAGTTCAAAGCCGCGGACAAATATATGCAATGTCATGCATATGTGCGGTGATAATGAATGTCGGCGCAAATGTGTCCTCTGCAGAAAATTCAGATGCAGCGATGTCTGTAAATTTTATAAACCAAGAGAATGTGAAAAATTAAATAAACCTCCTTATGTGTGCAATGGATGCAGCAAGAGAACGAATTGCATGATGGACAAAAAGATCTATTCTTCAAAATACGCCCAGGACTCCTATGAAGCCCTTAGGACTACCAGCAGAGAAGGGATCAACCAGACACCGGAAAGTATACAGAAACTGGACAACCTGTTGTCACCGCTTCTCAAAAAAGGACAGTCCATTGCCCACATCTACGCATCTCATGCTGATGAGATCGCCTGTTCCAGAAGAACCATATATTCTTACATAGACCGTGGCGTTTTTCAAGCCAGAAACATAGATCTGCGCCGTAAAGTGGTATACAAGCAGCGGAAAAGAAAAACTACTGCCAGCCTTAAAGACAGAAGTTTCCGAAAAGATAGGAGCTATAAAGAATTTCTGGAATATATCGCAGCGAACAAATCTGTTTATGTAGTCGAGATGGATACCGTTGAAGGAGCAAAAGGTACCAGTCCCTGCTTTCTGACTATGTTCTTTCGAAACTGTAGCCTTATGCTTATGTTTCTTTTAGAAGAACAGACCCAGAAAGAAGTAACCAGGATTTTTGATCATTTAACAGAATTACTTGGAATTGAACTGTTCCAGAAACTTTTCGAAGTGATACTTACGGACAACGGACATGAATTTCAGGACCGGCAAAGTCTGGAATATAGCAAAAATGGGGAAGTACGCACACGTATTTATTATTGTGATCCCAACCGTTCTGATCAAAAAGGTGCTCTTGAAAAGAATCATGAATATATAAGGTATGTCCTTCCAAAAGGAACAAGCTTTGAAAAAATGACAGACAAGACAACGCTGCTGTTATTAAATCATATCAACAGCGAAAAACGGGACAGCCTCAATGGACACAGTCCATATGAAGTATCCCGTCTCCTGCTGGATAACAGACTTCATAAAGCATTAGGATTAGCAGAGATACCAGCCGATGAAGTCACATTGATACCAGCATTAATAAAATAATAATAACAATACAGGCACAGGCAAGTTTCATTGCATAGAATTTAGTCTTTCCAACAGACATGTGGAATTTAGTCCTGCACACTATTTCCAGATGTCCTTTTATCATGCAAAAAACTATGCTGTTTATGCCGTATAAAAGCATTATATACTAAAAAAATCAAGTTGTATATCTCCGAAAATAGAATTAAATCCCGCATAAAATCAAGGTATATTAGAATGTAGAATTTACTTTTTCATTCAAGC
>NZ_JAJDMI010000114.1:0-1738 GCF_020593505.1 Blautia sp. DFI.3.45 | reverse complement strand
TCAGATATATTCTGTTTTATGATAGCAGAAAACTGGAATTCACAGTTCTTCCATCCTTCCCATCTTCAGCGCCATAACAAGAGTTCCGGCTGCCATCACAAAGACACCAATTTCAATCACATAGATGGGAAGAAGCGCCGGACCTGCCACGGCAAAGAAGTCCACGATAAAATGAATCCCATATGCAAGAACCGCTGTAAAAGCCGCTGTCCTGCATTTGCCTGCCTTTACCGCCTGGTAGATCAGCAGTGACAACCCGATATGCAGAATGATGGCACTGATTCTTTCGATTCCGCTTACAAAAAAGAGTGGTGCCGGTGTTGTCCATAGGGCCGACAGTTGTGACACGGTCTGGTTTGCAGACTCAGCAGGAAGTGCCGCCAGCGTATTCTGCATGGCTCCGCTGTTGATCATCAGCATGGACACAAGATTGCTGATTCCGGAGAGTCCTCCGATTAGAATGGCCTCCACACCGCCATGCCCGATTCCATACATCAGTGCATTTGGAAAATCCAGCCATTTCTTCATCCAGAACTTCATGGCAATCAGTCTTCCGGTCTCTTCAAAAACCGCTGCAGCCAAAGCCGCGTACACATAGTAAAGCCATGGCCTGCTCTGTGCGTTCAGTCCGCAGAACTGAATGACAAGAACATGCAGCTGCTGTTCCAACAGCATGGCAAACAGCAGATAGGTTCCTGCTCCGATAAAGAACGAGGAAATCCTTGCCTTAAGCTTCACCCTTCCTGCAATGAACAAAGCAATCGGTACCCCCATCGAGAGGACAACGGAGCAGATAACTCCCGCTATCGCCAGACCTGATATTGTGTTCAATTCCATCTTTATACCTCCCTGATTCTCAAAAAATTCCTTTATTGTATTTGAACTGTCCATACAATATAAAGCCTAATCCGACAATAACTGCTGGAAGAATGATATAATCTATAATTATTTCACTCCAAAACGAAACAATAAAACCTAATACAAGAGATATTCCTATAATCAGCGTTCCTGTGCCGACTGTTTTTCCATACTTTGGTATATCTTCTTCCTTTACTTTTCGCCTGTTATAAGAGTGAATTGTGCTGATATTGCCTTTGATATTTACAATTCCCACAACAGATATGAACACTCCCAAAATCAACATTATAATATTTTCCATAATGACCTCCTAAAAATAGAATAGTTCCTCAAATTTTTTGTCCAATGCAATACAAAGAATTAGAGCCAATTTTGCAGTTGGATTAAACTGTCCTGTTTCAATAGAACTAATGGTATTTCTTGATATCCCTACCATTTCTGCAAGCTGAGCTTGAGAAAGATTTGCTTCTGTGCGAACTTCCTTTAAGTGATTTTTCAGTTGTAATTGTTCTTTCATATTCTCACCTCTAAAAGGTGGCTAACAAATCCAACAAATGCCAAAATGGAAAGCACAAAAAACAGAACGGTCAAGACCAAATCACTCTTTCGCTTCATTTTGATAAAACGAACTAACCATTGTGTTGCAATAATGCTGAAGTATATAACCCACGGACTGTAAATCATAGTATGAGCAAGCACAGAAGATAACAGCGAAAGCAAACAACACACTAAAGCACCAACTCTGCTTGCGTGACTTCCGGCTTGATATACCACTTCCATTTCAGCCAAGTCCTTATTGCGATGTTCTTTTCTGCTTGCATTTAAGATTTCGTCCTTTTTCATAAAAACACCTCCATACCAAGTTTTCTTTGCATATTTT
>NZ_JAJDMI010000113.1:0-1768 GCF_020593505.1 Blautia sp. DFI.3.45 | reverse complement strand
TAGGTAATTGCGAAACTCGCGGTGCTCGTTCGTAACCTTGAACCAAAACAAGGAAGAATTCGCGAAGAGCACGACTTGTGGAATGAAAAATGGATAATCGCACATGTTAGGCGCACTTTAATAAGCTATGGACTTTATGAAAGTGGTAAGTCCTAAGCTATGAGTGGTTTTATGCTTCGAATATATTCGTGGTGATTGATCTTATCTGCGAGAACAACAGTAATAAGTTGTGTGATCCCGGCAAGAATCAGATCAGCATGCAGAGTCCTCTCATTTTGGGTTCGGCGTCCTGCAAGACAGAGATTGTCTTTGATGTGGTTGATATCTCTTTCGACAACAGTCCTGATTTTATAGGTATCATCCCATTTTTCGGTGCCGCGGATCGTTCCGGGATAAGCACGAAGATCCTTTTCCGGGTAGATGTAGACCATCCGCCCACATTTAGAAGAAGTACAAGGGTTGTCACAGAAACAATGACGATGGGATTTTTGAGTTGATTTATCATAAATCCATTTCATTCTTGGACAGACAAATTTATATCTTGTTACTCCACTGTGAAGTTTGGAAGTGCCTTCGTACTTCATTTGTAAAGAAGGATCATGGGGACAACACGGAATACCATCTTCATTGATGGAATAATCCAGATTTTCAAGTCCGGATCTTGCATTCAGCGGAATATAAGCTTTCGAGAAATGTTTGTCATTACCAAAAGTGTCACCGGTAAGAAGGCTCTTATAGAGTTGTGCGGTATCGAAAGCAGCATCACCCAGGAAGGTTTTTGGATTAATCAAAGGATGCTTGGAAAAGAAGTCCTTAAGTGTGGGGATTAAAAGCTTTGAATCATGAACACATTTATCTTCGTCAGGGGAATCGGATTTCTTTTCGACAACGATATCAGGATGTGAAGCCATAAAGTTTTTGTTATAAAAAGATATGTGGCGGATGATGCCCAATCCGTTAGTGACAATGCCGAACTTGAAGACATAGCAAAAATGCCCATTGATATAGAGCTGCTTAATCTCAGGATTAGCAGAAGCATGAGAAGGCATGGAACCATAGGCAGCTTTATAAGGATCATAGGATTTATCAAAGCCCTGAGCTTTCGCGTATGCCTTAAGCTGTTTGATGATCCTGTTAGCATACTTGGGATTATTTTCGGTAACAAATGCTTCTATGCCGGAAGAATCAAAGATGGTCATATCCGCTTTTGCAGAGTCAATCGCCTGACAGATAGGCTCGGTAACATCAACAAGGTTATCGAAAACAAGCTGGAGGTCATCTAAAAAATCCTGTTTGAATCGGGTGATTTTGGAAGCGTCTGGGACTTTAGTAAAACCACAGAATTCCCGAAGTGATTTTGAGTAAGCGAGAAAAGTCAGGAGAAGCTGATCCGTAGGGATAGAGAAAATACGTTGAATAATCAAAGCCCACAGAAAAGCTTGCAAAGGGTATTTACGGGTTCTGCCCGTCGATGCATAGAAATGATTTCTAAAAGAAATCGGAATTAACTCATCAATATCGATATGGGTTTCTAATAGAGAAAGAAAAGCAGGTTTGTCATTTTCAAATTTTTCATGGCAATCTGAAAAAATATCTGCCAAAGAAAGCTGTTTATATGGTATCATAAGTATCAGAATAACTCCTTTCTTGGATGTAGGTTTATAGTTTTTAGTCAACTCTATTATACCATATCCGGTGAGGAGTTATTTGTTTATAGGTAACAAAAAATGCCGTATTTATGCGGCTTGTGGCGTTTCGCAAACGCCTA
>NZ_JAJDMI010000112.1:0-1815 GCF_020593505.1 Blautia sp. DFI.3.45 | reverse complement strand
ATTCTATTCCTCCTGTGATGGAAACCTTAAAAATATCAGTAGCTACCTGTTCTTCCTTTTTCGGACGAAGATAAACCGTTGTACCTTCTCCGGGCATAATAACCCCCGTTTCATAATCATCAAGGTACGCCCAGAAATGTTCCGTATTCTCAAAATCAACCGTAACAGGATTTTTTCCATTGTTATATATCCATATACTGCGTTTTGGACACATAAACATATCCGGATCCGGATCTGTATTATCCCACCAGTCGTATTCTTCAGGGGTAATTGTGAGAAATCTCGTACCGCTATTCGGTCTGCAGTTCACCTCATAATCCTGATCAGATGCGCCGCGAATAAGAACCCGTATCCTACACTTCGCCTGAATGCCTTCTTCTGTTTCCATGACAAAGGTTTCTTCATGAATTCCCGGAGAAAGATTTTTCTTTACATAAATATCCGCTGCAACAGCTTCTCCGGGCTTAACCTTATTCCCAACTTCCATTGGAAACCTTCCCTGAAACGGATAATCAAACGGCTCAAGTGTAAAATCATTCAATTCTGAGATAGATTTGATATGCCAAGCCTCTGTGCCTGTATTTTTTATCTCTAGCCTTTCCCACCCCCAACCACTGCCGTTTACTCCAGTCTGTCCCAAATCAAGGATTTCACTAGAAACTGTCGCCTCATATTTCTCATATCTCATTTCACTGTCTGAATCCACAGTATCCTCGAAAATAGCTGAAGCTTCCGATACATCGCCTTCCTGCTCTGTGGTTTCCGAAATAAATGTTTCCTCTCCAGCAGAAAAATCGGCTGCCAATACCGGCTGACCGGTAACGATCACAGCAGAAAGAAACAGCGATAAAAATGTTTTGCCTCTCCTTCTCATAATACTTTGCCTTCTTTCCATCATTATACCTCGTTATCATGTTACGTTTATGTTAACATATTGTATCATATATGTAATATTTTTTCAACAATCTTTTTTATTTAACATATTTAACTATGCAGAAAAAGCGGCTTGAAAAGCCGCTTTTTTCTACCTTTGCAGGAACCCAATCTCTGTAAAGATAAGTTTCGTTATTTAAATTCAATGGGAGAAAATCTGTAGATGTAGATTTCTTTTGCATTGTGCGTTTTATTCCAAGCTTCAATAAGCAGTTTTCGTGTTTCATCATGCAACATAATAATCACCTCTTGACTCTATCATAGACCTGTTGTCAAGAATGTGCAGTATTTTTTGGGAGTGCTATAAGAAACATCCTGAATTTACAGACCGTTACCGTCGCATCAAAGCACGCCGTGGTCACAAGAAAGCCGTCATTGCTGCCGTATGATCCTGACCGCTATCTGGCACATACTCACAGATTTAAAGCCATATACACCGGAAGGTTTTCTTGACTCCCGTCCTGTGAATAAAGAAAAAGTGTTAACTACTTCACAGGCACTTAATCTGCTTAAGCAAAGAGGTTATTTTATCAAAGACGATCCTTTGTCAGTTTCCTGATTAGGTGTTGCGTTTATATTCAATTTTTCAGCCACCTAAAGATGGCTTATTTGTGATGTCAAAATTTATTCTCTATCCACTATCCCTTTGTTTCAAACTTTCAGTTTCCTATTATGTAATCAGTCCGTCTTTTTTGTCCGTTCTGTTTTTTTCTTCTGCTGTCTGGTAGCTCTCTTTCTGTTTTTCAGGTTTTGTAAAGTCAACTTTACAGAATTTACTTTTCTCTTTCTCAAACCAATTTAAACTTTTCTAAACAAGGGGCAGTTGCCTGTTTCTTTTTATTTTACCCTGATTCTTCTTCCCCAGGATACCCAGTCTCCGTA
>NZ_JAJDMI010000111.1:0-1885 GCF_020593505.1 Blautia sp. DFI.3.45 | reverse complement strand
ATAAATTTTTCAATATTCTTTCAATTTAGCCTTGACTTTTTATTTGCAGGCTGTTTTTGTTTCATATTCCGGTGGTTCTTCTCTTATCTCTAAAAAATGATTCAATTCATCAACCCACTGATTAAGCAAATCTTTACTTTGCAGCAAAATGAGCGTATTTACTTTTCGCTCTGCAATAAGGTAACTACATACTACAGTTTTTCCAAATGCAGTTGCCGCACTCAGAACTCCATCTGAATGTGATAATAATTTTTCTGCTGCTAATTCCTGTTGCATTCGCAAATCACCTTTAAAAGATACTCTGATAGGTTGTCCTGTTTCTCTTTGATCTGAAACCTCAACTGAAATGCCTGCTTTTTCACATTCCTGTATAATATTTTCCCGCAGTCCTCTCGGAATCTGTATATATCCATATATATCCTTACCTAAATATACAGCACTAAAATTATAATAATTAGAATATCCCAGCCTTTTATTTTTGTAAAATTCCGGATTATCAAATGCCGCCAAACTACGAATCTGATTTTGTATTCTTGGCATAAGATTCAGAGTATCAACATAAACTCCATTGCCCAATACCATGTGAAGCTTGCCCACAACATCTGACTTACAAAACTCACATTTCTTCTTCCATGGTTTCGGTCTGACATTCTTCTCAATATTAGTAAGCATTCCTCTGACTTCTGCTAATTCTCTCTGCCATTTTGCCATGCATTGTTCAACATCTTCTATTCCCAGCTTTCTTGTTTTATTGAAAAGAGCATCCCATTGATCAGAATATGCATTCCAACTTTCATCTACAAAAGCACTATTTCCATTTTTAAGTGCCTGCCCCTGTAATGGCAATACAATTAAATTACCTATGCTGCTTGCCACATCCTGCGAAGGATACATTCTATCATAATAATGAAACGATTTCAGATTGATGGAAGTTGAACCCTTGTCTAACAGGAGAAATCCAAAATTTCTTGCCGTAGCCGCCGGTATTGCCTTTTTAAAGAAAATCCATACATGTGCCCCTTTCCCGGAGCGAGATCTCTCAACTAAAGGTCTGATACCATTAAGCTCACACATTTTTCTAAGCGCATCCACTTCTTTATGCCACTCATTATCCGTATTTGCAAAGTCCGTAACCTCTGCTCCTTTTTCGTGATTATCAAAATCAAATACAATAAATCTGCATGTACCATTTGGCAGTAAAGGATATACACCTATTACATCTGATCCATCTTCTTTTGTGCCTAACAAATGATCAATTATTTTTTTAACATCCAAACTAATCCATTTGGTATTTTCACATTCATCACACAATACCTTCTCTTTACGTTGTTTAGGGCAAAGCCGGTCATTCCAACGATTCGCACATTGTGGAAAATAGCCCCCGTTCTTTCCTCTTCTGGCATATACATCTTCTCTTCCCCAAAACATCGAAAAGAAACGTATTGCCATTTTCTCTGTAATATACGGTGGATTTACAATACGATTCCCTTGATCCAGGTCATATTCTTCTGCACTTTCTATTTTTTCTTCAAAAGGATTCACCTCTTCATAGGAAATGCCTGCTTTCTTCAATTTATCTTTTAATATCTTGTTCTCATATTCAAGCAGCCTAACCATCTTTCTCAATGAATCCGCATCATATGCTTCTATGTTCAAACCTTCCACCTACAATTCTTATTATTTCGTAATGTAACCTTCATTTCATGTCCCAACTTTATTTTAGTACTTGTTCCAACTATTTTCAATGCTTATTTTTCTTATTGACGCATTTCTCTGTCAATCGTATAATTAATACAAAAAAACCCGAAAAGAGGAGGTGTTCGTATGGCTACTTCAAGTATTACTCATAATTTTGTCATATCCAATCCAAACAGCGTAAAACTTT
>NZ_JAJDMI010000110.1:0-1890 GCF_020593505.1 Blautia sp. DFI.3.45 | reverse complement strand
AATTTTCCTCCCTTATTCATTTGTGGCATAAAAACACCTCCTGAAATTCCGATTTATATTACATTGAGCTCACTTAAAGCGTAAGGTATACCATCTTCATTGTTTGATAAAGTGCACATATCCGATGCCTTTTTGACATCCATCTCTGCGTTTTTCATTGCGATTCCGATACCTGCCGCTTTAAGCATAGGGATATCATTTTCGGAATCTCCGAAAGCAATGCTGTTCCTTACATCTATTTTCAAAATTCTGCATATATCACAAAGACCCTGCCCTTTATTAATTCTGCGAGAAAATATTTCCAGATAAAAGGCGGCAGTTCTGACAACAGTTAAATCCTCCGGCAGAAAGTTTCTGATTTGTTCCTGTACCTCATATATTTTCATAGGATCAACCGCCAGAAGAAGCTTTATAGGTGAAAAAGTGAGCCAATCCGCCAAGTTATCGCCCTCTGTACATTGCATCTGATTATTCCGGCATTCATATTCAACCTTATACCCGTTTTTATCCGTAACATAAAACATCTTGCCATCATCAACGATAACAGTTACCGGAAGTTTTTCCAGAAACCGGAGGATTCTCCTGGTCGTAGCAAGATCCATACTGATTTCATAGAACGTATTTCCTTCGCAATCCGTTATTCTTCCACCATTATAAGACATCAGAATTCCACCGAACTGTTCCATTTTTAACTGATCTCTAATACTGAAAAGCCCGGGAGCTGGACGAGCAGATGCAAGGACAAGACGTATTCCTTTCTTCTCCGCTTCAATCAATGTTTCCAATGTCAGGCTGGATATTTTTTTTCGATCATCTGTTAATGTTCCGTCAATATCCAGTGCGATTATTTGAAAATCCATAAAACAATTCCGCCTCCATATAATTTACGATTTGTTACTCACATGATATCATATTTTTTCTTCAATTACATCCACCTAATTCTAATATACTGCCATTTGGCATGCTTCCGTAACCAGCATCCGGTGAATTTTCTTCTGCATTGTTTCCTTTACATCTTCATTAGAATAATTGAAAAAGGTGGAGCCCGAAAGCTCCACCAGGTTATTTCATCATGATCAGGTATTCTATGGTTGACTGCGCTTCGTCATAAACAACGACCTCGTCATTGAACAGAGTAGTTCCTCCGGTTCCTCTTCCATGTGCCCAGGCGCAGTGCGCTCCGGGGTATTTTTTCTGAAAGACATTTTTTGTATGCGATGTATCACAACCCTGATAAATGTCATGATGTTTACCGGTCGCAACCCTGTAGATTGCAAGAAATCTTACATCAGTGTTTCCACCGGCCCAGTACCCGCCGTCTGTATAACCCAGGGATTTCTGGGCAAGCGGGGCAAAATAAGTTCCGTTTCCAAACATACTTCCGGTACGCTGTACTCCGCAGTCCGGATTGATAAGAAGCCCGTTTGTGACAATGGACCAAAAATTCTCAGTCCTGGAGCCATGGAACAGATGATCAATCCCATGACCTTCCGATAACTGTTCCTGCTGACAGAAACGGTCGAATCGTTCTTCTGTCCTCCTGTTACGGATCCTCCACGCTTTTACATACTGACTGGCATTTCCTTTCAGCATGGAAAGAACCTTATCTTGTTCCTCTTCTGTCACATCCCTCCAGTCCAGGTGGAATGCTTCCAAAACGGTAGGTCTTACGGAACAGTTGTCTAAGTCATGTGCATTTCGCACTCTGTTTACCATCACATCAAACAACTCCTGTTCATCCGCAATGATGTCATTAAAATCCAGCTTTCTTTTGACCAGGACCTTAGACAGGTTATCGATCCTTCTTGGGATTGCTGCATACAGGGTTTTTATCAGGTATTTCACTGACCATACCATATGGTAATTAATATTACACACACAAGTGCGGTA
>NZ_JAJDMI010000109.1:0-2086 GCF_020593505.1 Blautia sp. DFI.3.45 | reverse complement strand
TCTACAACCATCTGCTGATGAGCGAGAAGCTGTATCCACACCTGTTAGAGATTGACCGGACAGCGCAGGAGCGTATGGACACCATGTTACCTCACATGATGGAGGCTGCGGGTGTCACTGAGGAGCTGAAAGCCTGTGATCCTATGCGTTGGGTGGGGCTAATGAACACATTAACGGCACAGATTGAGGAAATTTTAATCTGGGAACTGATTTGCAGCTGAATGGGAGGTGCGGGAAATGCTGACCTTTGAAAAGGTTTTGAAAGTGTTTCAGGCATATCTGGATGATGACCCTTTGTATGAGGTGGTTCAGACCAGCCACGGTTATACATTGATGGCATGGGAACCCCACCGGAATGACTGGTACAGCGCCGAGATACAGAAAACCCCAGAGGATTTGCGAAACGCCTTGCTGGATACATACGCCAACTTTCTGGAAGATAAGATTACCGGAAATGACCGCGATCTGACTGTGACAGAAACCGGAGAAATCCAGCAGAGGTGCCGGGAACTTTTGGAAAAGTGCCGGGAAACTTGATATAGAAACGCCAGAAGGAGGCCGCGATTATGCGTCCTCCTTCTGGTTCGCAGTCTGTTCCATTTTGAGCGCCCCGTCTATGGCACCTTCGATAATCGGCAGGTATTGTTCAGGACAGAGCTTCAGCTTGTGGCTGACCCGCTGCCGCTGTGCGCTTTCTTCCCGCATGATCTCCGGGTTAAAATATCGCTCTACGGGAAGTCCGCAGACCTTAATCAACTGGATCATCACAGGCAGGCTCGGAATCGCACCTTGATTCTCAATGTTGGCAAGATACCGCCATTCAATCCCAACCATTTCTGCCAATGTTTTTCGTGTCAGACGCTTTGCCTCTCGTGCGGCTTTGACATCCGCACCGAAGGTTTCAAAACCGGGACAATCTTCAACTTTCGCCATATAACATCACCCAGCTACATTGTATAATTCATACTTTGCCTGCGGAATGTTGCTATATGCAGGTTGGTTGAAGTTTATAATTCACATTCCGTTTCTTGCATTGTTCGAGAAAGAGAACTATAATGTACTCTGTGGAGGTGCGAAATGGACTATATGACATTGAAAGAGGCTGCCGAGAAATGGGGCGTGACACCTCGTAGAGTAAATTACTATTGTGCTGGTGGGCGTATCCACGGCACTGTGAAAATGGCTGGTATTTGGCTGATCCCTAAAACTGCGGAGAAGCCGATTGATGGGCGGACAAGACAAGGGAAGGAGCTGCGCCATGAATAAAATTTTGATTATAGATGATGACAGAGAACTGTGCGCTTTGATTAAACGCAGCGTACAAGCAGAAAACATAGAAGCTGATTTTTGTAATACCGGAAAAGAGGGCTTGCAGAAATTAAAAGAGCAGGAGTATCAGCTTGTAGTGCTGGATGTGATGATGCCCGGTATGGATGGCTTTGAAACGCTGGAAGAAATCCGCAAAGAGAACAGCCTGCCGATTTTGATGTTTACATCCAAAAATGACAGCATTTCTAAAGTGCGGGGCTTACGGGCCGGGGCGGACGATTATCTGACAAAACCGTTCGATATGGACGAACTGATTGCCCGTATTGCGTCTCTCGTTCGCCGCTACACCCGTTTTAATCATCAAGCCGGAGCTGTGCAAAAACTGGATTTTGATGGATTGCAAATTGACCTTGAAAATCGTTCTGTTACGACGGAAAATGGCACTTTTGAACTTCCACCAAAGGAATTTGATCTGCTCCTGTACTGTGCAAAGCATCAAGGAAAAATTTTGACAAAACAGCAGATTTATGAGGAAGTTTGGGGCGAAGAATATTTCTATGACGACAGTAACATTATGGCGATTATCAGTCGGCTTCGTAAAAAATTAGAAGTCAATCCTTCAAGCCCAAAATATATACAAACGGTCAAAGGGATTGGCTACCGGTTTAATAAGGAGGTGTAGCCAGCATGGAAATCATCGTTTTCTTGTCCATTGTGATTGCTGTTTTGGCTGTGCTGACCTCCATCGTTCTCGTTCGGCGCGTAAAAAAACAAATAGCAGAAATGACCGATGTGCTGGTTGATGTGAAAAACGGAA
>NZ_JAJDMI010000011.1:0-80183 GCF_020593505.1 Blautia sp. DFI.3.45 | reverse complement strand
GATTTCGTCCTTTTTCATAAAAACACCTCCATACCAAGTTTTCTTTGCATATTTTGATTATACACATACCAAGTTTTCTTGTCAATAGAATTCATAAAAAAGTTACAACCGATATAAGAGATAACTTTTCTACCACTTCGATTATGCGTTAGATTGGAATCTTGCTAGTGTGAAGTATTATATAACCAAATTGAAGGAAAAGAATTATCTGAAGAGGCAGGGAAGTAGCCAAAAAGGGAAATGGGTGATATTAACAAAACGAGATTGACACTTGTATCAATTCGTGTTAAACATATGAAATGTAAGGAGGAGAGAAAGATGCCCTTGACGGAATAACGCGGAGTTGATCAATGGATATTTGCAGTCAATGAAGTCAAATATTCGAGAAATCATTCGTTATATTGATGATACGACACTTGAAAAATCAAATGATAAAAAGAAAGATAAATAGGAATCTACGAGCACCATACCAGAGGAAGTGCAGGAATTTGTGAATCTGACAATTACAGAGCATATGGGAAAAGCGTATTCGGAATGGAAGTTAAATCAGGATAAAGAGCCAGTAAGTGAGATTGAAAAGAAATACCAGGAATTACTGGAAACGTTATCCCCAGAACAGGAAGAAGTGATTACGGAATACTGTAATGCAATTTTCAGCAGTGGAGCAGATACAGAAGAGTTTTTCTATCGGTTGGGATTAAAAGATGGACTGAATCTAAAAAATACGGTAAAATCTGTATTAGAAATGATATCGTGAAATCGGAATTTGGAGGAAAGTATAATGAGTATAGTTGTTAATATATATTATTCCGGCGAAAATGGTTCTGCGCGAAAATTTGCAAAGGAGATGATTTCAAGCGGTACTGTTGATGCAATTAGAAATGAAGCGGGGAACATTAGATATGATTATTTTTTCCCTCTGGGAGATGAGGAAACTGTGCTACTGATTGACAGTTGGGAAAATCAAGAGAGCATTGACTTTCACCATCAATCACCCATGATGAATAAGATTGCGGAGTTAAGAGATAAATATAATCTTCACATGAAAGTAGAGCGATATCGGTCAGAAGATACGATTCCTGACACTGATCAAAAATATATAAGAAATTGACAACTTCAAGTTTGTATATTTCATCAAAAGTTTCATATTTAAATAAACAAGGGGAGATGGTAAAATGAAAGCTCATGAATATTGGTCTGTCGGAGCATTGATAACGATGCTAGGAACTTTTTACACAGGCTACAAAGGAAACAAAATCAAGTCATAAATATTTTACAGTTAGTTCTTTGATTTGCATGGTTATGGCTATTTATTCAGGACATAAAATGCTTTCTGGGAAAAAGAAACTCAAGAAAGAATTGGTGAATGCAGAAATTACTGTGTTTGAAAGATCTGGATACATATCCTATGCGAATTGTGGGCTTCCATATTATATTGGAGACGTGATCACAGATCCGGAAGAACTTACACTACAGACACCAGAGAGTTTTTTTAAACGTTTCCATATCAACATGAAAATTCATCATGAAGTTATCTACATACATCCGGATCGTAAAACTGTTTCAGTGAAAAATTTGGAGAATGGTGAAATAAATAATAATACGAAAGGATGTGTCAAGGCAATGGAGAAGTTACCGCAGCACATCCTTTTTGTATTGTTTTACAGAAAGACAGATTGTATTTTAAAGGAACAGATCGTGCAGTATTTCTTGATAAGAGAGAATTTACAGGACCAATCTACACACAAATCAAAGAAGCTGTAGATTTTGTATTGAGAAATATTCGACTCGGAGCAACGATTGATGGATTGGTGCGAAAAGAGAAATATGAGCTACCGCCGGAAGCAATCAGAGAAATTTTGTTTTTAGTTTGTATGCGATTGTCTGTGGTGGAAATGGGATTAAAAAGTAACACCTGGATTCTGTAAGGGGAAATGTTTGAGCGAGCATTATAAAGATACCTTTTTGGAGAATATTATGTTATAATCACTCAAGAGAGAGGTACGATAGATGAGTGGTAAGAAGAGAAATGTAATGTTGTTCGTTCTGCTGTTTACCTTGCTTCTGGGAGTAATCGTTCCGGTTCAGGCACAGTCGTACGGCGGGACAAAGACAATACGGGTGGCGTATCGTGAGGACGCAGACTTTATTAATAAAAGCAGCAGTGGAGTATACAAGGGATATGGAGTGGAATATCTGAATAAAATATCTCAGTATACCGGCTGGAGATATGAATATATCAATGAATCATGGGAAAATCAGCTGGCAGATCTGAAATCCGGAAAGGTAGACCTGATCTGCAATGCGCAGAAAACAGAGGCCAGGGAGAAGAATTATGATTTCTCCTGTATGCCTGTTGGCACAGAGCAGGCGGTGCTGTATACATCTGAGGATAATGAAGATATTTATTTTCAGGATTATGAGCATATGAATGGTAAAAAGGTAGGTCTGCTGAGAGACAGCTATCAGAATGAAGAGTTTGAACAGCGTCAGGATGAGAAAAATTTTCACTGTCCGGAGAAGTACTATGAATCTGAACAGGATCAGATAGAGGCTCTTAAGCAGAAGAAAGTGGATATGATCTTGACGGGAAGTATATCCAAACATGATTCACTTAAGATTGTGGATAAATTCGGGGCTGCACCTATGTATATCATGACAACAAAGGGAAATACAGAGGTCATGAGTGCGGTAAACAATGCTCTTGAGCAGCTTAAAGCAGAAGTGCCGGATCTTACGGAAAATCTTACAGAACAGTATGTTATGGACAAAAACAGAAATTCAAAGCCTCTTCTGACCCGGGAAGAGACAGAATATGTCAAAAGCGTCAGCGCACCCATAAAGATAGGATGCATTGGTGATCAGCCGCCACTGATATATACAGATAAAGAAACAGGAAAGCTGGACGGAATCTATATAGCGTTTCTGAAGAAATTCAGTGAGATCAGCGGGATACCTTTTGAGTTTGAAAGTCTTTCTCCGGATACCGATCCTATAGAGGCTGCGCAGAGTGGAAAGTATGATTTTGTAGCCGGAATTACCGCCTGTCAGGAAATGATCGATGAACCTGAAGTTCATCTTACAGGTGGATTTTTCACGAGAGAATTTCAGATAGTAGCAGAACGTGGAGAAGATATCAATACTCTGGAGACGTCGACCGTCTCTATGAACAGTATATTTGAGAAATATAAAAGTCTGAGACCGGAAGGGGAGTTCCCATATAAAGCGATTTACTGTGATTCACCCCGGACAGTTTTGGATGCGGTGGTAAATAAAAAGGCAGATATGGCCATTATGGACAGTTACGCGGCATCTTATTATCTGCAGGATGAAAAGTATCGTGATCTTGCATTGTCGGGAATTGTTTTTACCAAAGCAGAGACCTGTATGATATACGGGGATAACACAGATCCCGATCTTGTTTCTGTAATCAATAAGAGCATCGGAAGCCTGAGCAGTCAGGATGAGGAGAATATTATCAGGCAGTATTCCATAAATCTGCTGAAATCTTTTTCCATATGGGAATTTATGGAGAAATACAGATATCAGATCGTATGTATCCTGATTTTTCTGGTGGCATTGACTATACTTGTGATTGTTAATAACAGACACAGGACACAGATGCAGGTGGAAGCTGCGGCGCAGGAAGCATATCGCTGCAGGATGGAGACGGATGAACTGACCGGGCTTCTTAATAAAGAAGGATTTTACCAGAGAGGCAGGGAATTTCTGGAGAAGCATTCGGAGGCAGATGCCAGAATTGTCTATATCAATATTGAGAATTTTAAGCTTGTCAATGATCTGTTTGGAGAGGATGCAGGTGACGGGTTCCTGAAGTTTATCGGTCTGGAGCTGGAGAAAATTTTTGGCAGGATAGATATTGTCAGCAGCAGATATGAGGCAGACCATTTTGTGATTCTGACTTTGGATAATGAGGACAGGATACAGGCAAAGATAAATCATTTCTGTAATCGGATCAGAGATTATTATCTGAAGACTACAGTAGAGATTTCTGCCGGGATTTATGAGATACGAGACAGATCAAAGAGTCTAAGAATCATGTGTGACCGGGCTCATTTGGCGGCAGATAGCATTAAGAAGAATCATATGATTCAGGTTGCTGTATATGATGATACACACAGAAAGAAACTGATCCAGGAGCAGATGATCATTAATGAGCTGGATGATGCCCTTAAGGAAAAGCAGTTTAAGGCATTCTTTCAGCCCAAGTATGATATGTGTACTGACCGTGTCATCGGAGCGGAAGCGTTGGTTCGTTGGGAACATCCGGAAAAGGGACTGCTTCCTCCGGGAATCTTCATTCCTGTACTGGAGAAAAACGGATACATTGCAAAAGTAGATTTCTACATTTATGAAGAGACCTGTATTTTCCTGAAGAAATGTATGGATGAGGGTATTCCGCTGCATCCTGTGTCCGTAAATCTGTCCAGGGTTGGGTTCTATAATCCGAACCTGTTTCAGACCCTTTGCGAAATAGCAGAACGCTATCAGATTCCGAGAAAATATCTGGAACTGGAGATAACAGAAACTGCGTATGCCACTGACTCGGAAATGATCTTTTCGGTTGTGGAGAAGCTTCGCCAGGGAGGATTCCGTATTCTGATGGATGATTTTGGAAGTGGATATTCTTCCCTGAATATGCTGAAGGAAGCTCCTGTTGATGAAATCAAACTGGATATGCGTTTCTTAAGTGCAGCAGATCCTTATGGAAGAGCAGAAGAAATCCTGCACATGATCATTACTATGGGAAATCATATGAAGCTTTCCATCATTGCTGAAGGTGTGGAGACCGAACAGCAGAAGGTAATGCTTCAGGGGTTCGGCTGTAACAAGGCTCAGGGATATTTCTATGCCAGACCTATGAGGGAAGCAGAATATACAGAATTGCTCAAAAAAGAAAAAGCAGAAAATTAGATGTACAGAAGGTTGAATAAAGGGCTGTCCGGGAATCATCAAAACCGGCAGCTCTTTGTCATCAGAAGACCAATCATATAAAAACTAATCATATAAACAAAAAAAGGAGAAAATTAAAAGATGTATTATGTACCAGACGGCACGAAAGAGTGCGGATATTATGAATGTAAAAAATGCGGCAACCGTTTTCTGTCTATGCAGACGATGAAGAGGATTCCATGCCCGGACTGTGAGGCTGAAATCGACTATGAGATCGGTCCGGACGAGTCACTGGAGGATGTGCTGGATACAGCAGAACTGATTCAGAAGATTGAGGGTGAAGAAGAGGTAGAGAAGATGGACACACTTCTGAGCCTTGCTCTGACCGGCGGAGATTACAGTTGGATCTAGTACAGCGAATATTAAGTAACTGCTATAACCTGAGTCCATAACGAATCCTAAAAAATTTTTATAATCTTATTTATTGACAGAGGAAATTATCGGTGTTATTATGTTTGTTATAAAACATACTAATTCGATAGGAATAATAGGTGTAAAGGAACTGACGATATGAAATATGATGTAGGTATCATTGGAAGTGGTCCGGCGGGTTTGAGTGCGGCAATCTATGCAAAGAGGGCTAATCTGTCAGCCGTAGTGATAGAAAAAGAATATGAAGGAACCGGACAGATCGCAGAAAGCGGACAGGTAGATAACTATCCGGGATTTCCGGGCATCAGCGGTTATGATCTGGGTGAGAACTTCCGGGAACATGCAGTGAAGCTTGGGGTATCCTTCATGGAACAGGAAGTAACAGAGATAAAGAAAGAAGCTTCATCAGATTTTGAACTTGTATTTGCAGATGGTTCGCAGGTGGAAGCGAAAACCGTAATCTATGCGGCGGGAGCCACACCGCGAAGAGCGAATATTCCGGGAGAACAGGAATATGCAGGAAAGGGTGTCTCTTACTGTGCAATCTGTGACGGATCATTTTACAGAGGTAAATCAGTCGCAGTTCTTGGTGGTGGAGATACAGCACTTGATGATGCTGTTTACCTGGCGGATGTGGCAGAGAAAGTATATGTGATCCACAGGAGAAAGGAATTCCGAGGAGCCGCTGTTACAGTGGCGAAACTGAGAGAGAAGGAAAACGTTATCTTCGTACTGGAGCATCAGGTAAAAGAGATCATCGGAGAGCAGAAAGTAACAGGAGTAGTTCTGGAAGATGCAGCTGTGATAGATGTGAACGGTGTATTTGTTGCTTACGGAGCAGTACCACAGACAGATCTTCTGAAAAAATTTGCAGTACTAGATGATTCAGGTTATGTCAGAGCAGGGGAGACAGGAGAAACCGCTCTGGAAGGGCTGTATGTGGCAGGAGATGCAAGAACAAAGAAACTGCGTCAGGTGGTAACTGCGGTTTCGGATGGTGCCAATGCAGCAACCGCAGTGGCAGAATATCTGAAATAGAAGAAACTGAGAGAGTATTACGATAATTCAACCGGCTGTAAGGATACCGGACAGCCGCAGATCTGGAAAAATATTTGAAAAAACGCTCTAAAAACACAAAGGAGAGATAAAAATGGCACAGAAAGTAGATTATGCAGCCTTAAAAAAAGGCGGATATATGAGACAGAAACAGAAAGGTTACGGTTCCCTGAGACTGGCAGTGGTCGGTGGAAACCTGACTGCAGAGAATATTAAGACAGTAGCAGAAGTAGCAGAAAAATACGGCCGCGGATATGTACATATGACTTCCCGCCAGGGCATTGAGATTCCCTTTATTAAAGTGGAAGAATTGGCAGAGGTAAAAGAAGCATTGGCAAAAGGCGGTGTGGGAACCGGTGTGTGCGGACCACGTGTACGTACAGTTACAGCCTGTCAGGGTTCAGAGGTCTGTCCAAGCGGATGTATCGACACCTACACACTGGCAAAAGAGCTTGATGAGAGATATTTCGGACGGGAACTCCCGCATAAATTCAAATTTGGTGTTACAGGATGCCAGAATAACTGCCTGAAAGCAGAAGAAAACGATGTTGGAATCAAAGGTGGCATGAACATCGAATATAAGGAAGACGACTGTATTTCCTGTGGTGTGTGTGTGAAAGCCTGCAGACAGGATGCACTGAAGATGGTGGACGGCAAAATAGAACTGGATGCGCAGAAATGTAATCATTGTGGCCGCTGTGTAAAGAGCTGTCCGGTGGATGCATGGAAAGGAACTCCGGGATATATCGTATCTTTTGGAGGAACCTTCGGAAATAATATCTATAAAGGAGAAGAACTGCTTCCTCTGATCCCGGATAAAGAAACACTGTTTCGTGTGACAGATGCGGCAATTAATTTCTTTGAAAAAAATGCAAATCCAAGTGAACGTTTCCGCAAAACATTGCAGCGTGTGGGAGAAGAAGATTTCCGCAGTCAGCTGAAAGATGCGTATGAAGGACAGTGAAAGGAGAACATAATGGCTGAATTAGATTTTGAAGTAACCGATGAGGTTGATATTACCGATAAAGTATGCCCCCTGACATTCGTGAAGGCAAAAGTAGCAATCGAAGAACTGGAGGATGGAGAGATTCTGGCTGTCCGCATGAACGATGGCGAACCAGTGCAGAATGTTCCGCGCAGCATGAAAGAAGAAGGGCATAAGGTACTGAAATTAACCGATAATGAAGATGGTACTTACACCATGTATGTAAGAAAGGTGGAAGACTGATGGCAGTACGGGTAAGCAAGGCGGATTTTGAAGAGAAGGTCCTGAAGGAAAAACTTCCGGTTCTGGTGGATTTTTATTCAGATTCCTGTGTGGCATGTAAAAAGCTGGCACCGGTTCTCGGAAATGCGGAAGATGATTATGAGGATAAGATTAAAGTATATAAAGTAAATACGAACTTTGATGTGGAGCTGGCAGAGCAGTATGAAGTGCAGGCAAATCCGACGTTGATCCTTTTTAAAGACGGACAGGCGAAAGACCGGAAAACAGGAGCATTGAAACAGGCAGAGTTAAACAGCTGGATTGAAGGATTACTCTAAAAAGAGAGCAGGCATAAAGGAGAAAAATATGTTTATCACAGTAGCAGGAGAGAAAAAAGAAGTAAAAGACGGACTGACACTTCCGGAACTGATCGCACAGGAAAATGTAGAGATGCCGGAATATGTAACCGTTTCTATTAATGAAGAATTTGTTGCATCAGAGGATAAAGAGTCTACCGTATTAAAAGAGGGAGACAATGTAGAATTTCTTTATTTCATGGGAGGTGGATGCTAAATGGCAATGACAGATGAACAGATCGAGCGTTATTCCCGTCACATCATCTTAAAAGAAGTGGGTGCAAAGGGACAGAAGAAGCTCCTGAAAGGAAAAATACTGATCATCGGTGCAGGCGGTCTTGGTGCACCTGCGGCAATGTATCTGGCAGCAGCAGGTGTGGGAACAATCGGTATTGTGGATGCGGACGAGGTAGATCTTTCCAATCTGCAGAGACAGATCATCCACAGCACAGCAGATATCGGAAAAGCAAAGGTAAAATCAGCAAAGGAAACCATGAATGCCATGAATCCGGATGTGGAAGTAAAAACTTACCGGATGTTCGTAGACGCATCCAACATCCGCGAACTGATTCGAGAATATGATTTTATTATTGACGGAACTGATAATTTCCCGGCAAAATTTCTGATCAATGATGCGTGTGTACTGGAGAAAAAACCATTTTCCCATGCAGGTATCATTCGTTTTAAAGGTCAGCTGATGACCTATGTACCCGGGGAAGGTCCATGTTACCGCTGCGTATTCAAGAATCCGCCGCCCAAGGATGCAGTTCCTACCTGTAAGCAGGCAGGTGTCATTGGAGCAATGGGAGGTGTCATCGGTTCCTTACAGGCAATGGAAGCAATCAAGTATCTGATTGGTGTAGGTGATCTTCTGACAGGATATCTTCTGACTTTTGATGCGCTGACAATGGAATTCCATAAGGTTAAACTGCCGAAGGATACTCATGACTGTGCAGTATGCGGAGATCATCCGACAATCCTGGAACCGATCGACTACGAGCAGGAGGTCTGTGAGGAAACAGCAGGCCGATTTGCCACAAGAGATGAGCAGTAAATACGAGAAAAACCTGATGCAAAACAGGAGAAAAGTATGGCTATAATAAGAATGAGAGATCATCTCTATGATGAGATCGTTAATTATGCAAAAGAGCATCTTCCGGAGGAAGCCTGCGGGCTTTTGGCCGGAGTGGAAACCGGGGAGGGAAGGGAAATCCGAAAGGTATATTTTCTGGAGAATAAAGATCATGCAGAAGATCACTTCACCCTGGATCCCAGAGACCAGATAAATGCGATCAGGGATATGCGTGCCAACGGATTGAAACCGCTGGGAAACTGGCATTCCCATCCGTCTTCTCCATCCCGTCCGTCAGTGGAGGATATCCGTCTTGCTTTTGATTCAAAGGCAAGTTATCTGATCCTGTCACTGATGGCGGACTATCCGGTATTGAACAGCTTTCATATTGAAGGTGGGGAATGGACAAAAGAGGATCTAAGGATTTATTCAGAAGAATATTATTTTTAAAGATTTACAGACAGGATAACAGAGGCAGAAATGTTTGAAGCAGGATTATTTGTGGAAACATTTCTGCCTCTGTTTATACTGTCAGCATATAAAAATTCCGTACATTGTAAAAGTATAGAGCAATCCTCGTAAATAATGCATCTTAATCCAGCCCATCATAGCATGAAATTTCCATAATAAAGTCGTGGCAAAATCATGTCAACTGCAGAATAAGGCTTGAAAGATTATGCAAAATAATGTAAACTCAAAGAGTTAAGATATGTAGACATTATGTATGCCTGTAACGTTTAAGTATAGTATATTCCCACAATGGCTGGACGGTTGCAGATAACAGATCGGTTACTATAATAATTTGAGCATCTCCGGTGCGGATATCCGGAGATGCTTTGCTTTGGAAATTGTGTGTGAGGGGTATAAAAAAAGTATGAGAAAAGATTCTGACAATGCAAAACTGTTGGAACCGGGGGAATTACCGTCCAAAAGAAAAGTCCTGGTCGTAGAAGATAATGAATTAAACAGAGATATCCTCTCTTCTTTTCTGGAAGAGAAATTTGATGTTTTTCTCGCAGAAAACGGGGAAGAAGGACTGGAACTTCTTTCCGAGCATTACAGAGAATTATCAGTAGTGCTGTTGGATATCTGTATGCCTGTGTGTGATGGATTTGAATTCCTCAGACGCAGAAACACAGATAAATTTCTGTCAACCATACCGGTTATCGTTATGACCGGAAGTAATTCAAAAGATGTAGAACTTCAATGCCTGGATCTTGGTGCAGTTGATTTTATTCCGAAGCCCTATAACTTTAAACTTGTAATGGGCAGGATCAACAGTGTGATCAAGCTGAGGGAGTCCGTAATGGCACTGACTGCAGTAGAACATGATGAGCTCACCGGAGTTTATACCAGACAGGCGTTTTTCTATCATGCAAAATCTTTTCTGAAAACCAGACCGGGGGAGAGATTTCATCTTGTAATTGCTGACATCAGGGATTTCAAATTGATCAACAGCAGTTACGGGGAGAAAGTAGGAGATGAAATCCTCTGCTATCTGGCAGGAGCTTATACAAAGATGCTGAAGACAGGTCTGGTATCCAGATATGGGAGTGATCAGTTCGTATGTATGACGTGTGATGACTGTGATCTGTCTTTGGAAACAGTGACAAAGATAGAAGAAGAAATCGCAGAGCATGCACCTGTTCCCAATCTTATGGTCAAATATGGAGTTTATCAGGATATTGATAAATCTTTACCTGTTTCTGTAATCTGTGACAGAGGATTTATGGCGATCAGAAGTATCCGCGATAACTATGAGTGTAACATTGCTTATTATACAGAGAAAATGAAACAGAAGCAGATGCAGGACCGTTTGTTGGAGAACAGATTTGAATCTGCGATTAAAAATAAAGAATTTGTGGCATATTTCCAGCCGAAATATGATGTAAAAACAGAGAGGATCACAGGAGCGGAATCACTGGTGCGATGGATCAACCCGGATGGTTCCATGGTAATGCCCGGAGATTTCATCCCGCTATATGAAAAGGACGGACTGATCGTGAAGCTGGATGAATACATATTCCGGTATGTCTGCGAATTTCAGCGTGAACTGATGAAGAAGGGGCAGGAGCTGATTCCGATTTCTGTAAATCTGTCGCGTACAAGCATCCATCATTCCGATATTGTTGAACGTTATATGAAGATTGTAGAGGAGAATGGGATCCCGTTTTCCTGTGTGCCTGTTGAACTGACGGAAACAGCTACTCTGAATAATGTTATGATCAGAGATTTTACAGAGAAACTGGTAAATGCAGGATTTGCACTGCACATGGATGATTTTGGTTCAGGATATTCTTCACTGATCACATTGAGTGAATTACCGTTTAATACACTGAAGATTGATAAGAGTCTGGTTGACTGTATTCACCAGCAGAAGGGAAGAATGGTCGTGCAGCAGGTAATCATCCTGGCACATGGACTTGGCATGAAGGTGGTTGCAGAAGGTGTGGAGACTGCAGATCAGCTTGAACTTCTGAAGGAGATGGAATGTGACAATATTCAAGGATTCTATTATTCCAGACCATTGCCGAAAGCAGAGTTTGTTAAGAAGTCAGAAGAGAATTAGAAAAGAAAACAGAAAAATCATCATAAGGAACTTCCTGATAATATTTATCGGAGTTCTGTATGATGATTTTGTTATGTTACAGGAAATTACTCCGTAATGTTCCTATAACATAACAAAGCCCTTCGGGCAGGATTCTTTCTTGTAGCACTCCTCCTGAATGTATTATTGAAGAGGAGTGCTATAGTTTGAAACCGCTTTTTGCGGTTGAATCTTGGCTTGTGTATTTTTTGTTTTCTGATGAAATCAGATGTTTAACAGGTCACTGTATACTTTCAGTGCTCCGTCAGTGTCATGTGCAAGAACACGTTTTGCAAGGACTTTACCAAGCTGAACACCTTCCTGGTCGAAGCTGTTTAAGTTCCATACGAATCCCTGGAACATGATCTTGTTCTCGAAGTGAGCAAGTAATGCACCCAGAGATGCTGGTGTAAGTTCTTCACCTGTGATGATGCTGGAAGGACGTCCGCCCTTGAAGTTCTTGTTCAGGTTCTCATCCTTTTTACCGCATGCAAATGCTACGATCTGAGCAGCAACGTTCGCGCAGAGTTTCTGCTGGCTTGTGCTGTTCTCGATATCTACGTCTACACCAAGCTGGCTCTTCTTGAAGCCGATGAACTGAAGCGGAACAATGTCAGTTCCCTGATGTAATAACTGATAGAAGGAATGCTGTCCGTTAGTACCTGGCTCACCGAAGATAACCGGTCCTGTTACATAATCTACAGGTTCACCGAAGCGGTTTACAGATTTACCGTTGGATTCCATGTCACACTGCTGTAAGTGTGCAGGGAAACGGCTCAATGCCTGAGAGTATGGGAGAACTGCTGTTGCAGGATATCCCTGTACGTTTCTCTCATAAACACCGATCAGTGCATCCAGCATATCCGGATTCTCAAGGATGTTCTTATTAGTAGCAAGCTTGTCCTCAGCAGCAGCTCCGTCAAGGATCTGTGCAAATACTTCAGGACCGAATGCAAGGGAAAGGATCGCACCGCCTACACCGGAAACAGAAGAGTAACGTCCGCCAATATAGTCATCCATGAAGATTGCTGTCAGATAATCCTCGCTCTTAGCCAGAGGAGATGTCTCACTTGTTACAGCAAGCATATGTTTGGATGGATTTAATCCTGCTTTTACCAGAGCGTTCTTGACGAATGCTTCGTTTGTCAGAGTTTCAAGAGTTGTACCGGATTTGGATACAACGATGAACAGAGAATGAGCAAGGTCTACTGAAGCAAGGACAGCAGCTGCATCATCAGGATCTACGTTGCTGATGAATTTTGCTTCCATTTTAAATGTGTTGTTTGCTTTTGCCCAGTTCTCAAGAGCGATATATAATGCACGAGGACCTAAGTCACTTCCGCCGATACCAATCTGTACGACTGTTGTGAACTTCTCGCCGTTTTCATTAGTGATCTCACCTGTGTGAACTTTATTTGCGAAGTCAGCGGCTTTCTTCTGCTGTGCTACGTAGAATTCACGTTTGTCAACACCGTCTACAACTACAGCGTCACCGAGCTGAGTTCGTGCAAGGTGATGAAGAACCATACGTTTCTCTCCTGTATTGATCACAGCGCCGTTGTATAATTCCTGAAATTTGTCGATAAGCTGGGCTTCGTCTGCCAGATCTGCAAGTGCGTTCAGGACTGTTTCGTCAACCTGTTTTGCGGCATAGTTATAAGCCAGGCCGGCTGCCATTGGTGCGCTGTACTTCTTTACACGTTCAGCACCATTTTCGCCTGTCATGGCCTCTGCGATATTTACATGACCCTTCAGACCGGCAAGCTTACTGTAGGAAGCAAGAGTGTCCAGATTTTTCCATGTTGCCATAATAATATTCCTCCTTTAAATGACTGTAGCTGTATGGCTGCAGTTGCTAATATTGATTATACTGAATAAATGTTTTAATTTCAATGCAAGGATGCAGGGATTTTAAATATATTTTCCAGTTTACCGGAATGTTATTTCTGAAAAATTTAGATTTTTTATAAATATTTAACAAATTAAAGCGTAAGCATTTTCCAGTAGTATTAGCTTGAAATGGTATGAGAAAGTATGGTATAATTTCCTTTATATCTGCACAGCTAGAATACATACGAATAATAGCAGAAAAACAGTTACTGTTCCAATGTTGCTGAGAACAGTAACGAAAATATCTCCACAAAGCGAAAAGCAATATATAAGGAAGAAAGGAAAAACATATGGCTAACGCTAAATACTTCTTAAAGAGATTTGCAATGGCATTGCTTACGATCTTTCTGGTAGCATGCCTTACATTTCTTCTGATGAACGCTGTGCCTGGAAGCCCGTGGCTCAGCGAGAAAACGCCATCTGCCGCAACCCTGGCAGCGCTGAATGCAAAATATGGCCTGGATAAGCCTGTTCATGTTCAGCTTTTCATGTATCTTAAAAATATTCTGCATGGTGACTTTGGCGTGTCCCTGAAGATGCAGAAAAACCGCGCAGTTCTGGATATCATCGTTGAGATGTTCCCGGTATCTGCCAAAGTAGGTGCCCTCGCTCTGTTATGGGCGATCATCGTAGGTGTACCACTTGGATGTCTCGCAGCATTTAAGAGAGGTAAGCTCACAGACAGTATCCTCAGAGTTATCTGCACTCTGGGTATCTCCATGCCGAGTTTCGTAGTTGCATCTGTTCTTCTTGTAACACTCACAGGTGACGGAGCACTGAATCTGTTCCCGTCCATTTTTGATGCGTCACAGGGGATCAGAGCCTACATACTTCCGTGCTTTGCATTGGGATTTTACCCGATGTGCTATACTGCACGTCAGACCCGTTCTGCTATGCTGGATTCCTTAAGCCAGGAATATATCAAGACAGCCAGGGCAAAAGGTCTTAAGAATAAGAAGATCATCTTCAAACATGCATTAAGAAATGCCCTGATCCCGGTTATTACTTACCTGGGACCGCAGGTTGCTTTTACTTTATGCGGTGGTTTCGTAGTAGAGAGTGTATTCTCTATCCCGGGACTGGGACGTTATTTCGTACAGTCTATTCAGAACCGTGACTATCCGGTTATCATGGGAACTACTATTTTCCTTGCAACATTTATTATTCTGATGAATCTGGTCGTAGACCTCCTCTATAAGGTAGCTGACCCGAGAATCAGCCTGACAAAGGGAGGAGACTGATCATGGCAGAGAATAAGAAGATCAAGAAATGTCCGGTAAGTCTTCAGCCGGATATTGAGAACCTTCTTCAGGACTTGACACCGGATGATTTTGCTTCGGCTTCCAGTCAGGAGAAAGAAGATTTCATCCAGGACCGCCAGAGTGTATCTTACTGGAAAGATGCCTGGAGAAGATTAAAGAAGAATGTTGTGGCGATGGTCGCACTTGGAGTTATTATATTCCTGTTTCTGTTTGCGTTCGTCGGACCACTTCTGATCCCATATGGATATGATGAATTTAACGATGGCGCTGAGAACCTGTTTCCATATCATTACACACTGGAAGACCAGCAGCGTGTAGATGAAGAGATTGCATCCAGAACTCAGAGTGAGGTTGTTGATGTTGATTCAATGATCGAGCAGGCTAAGGCAGAGGCGGAAGCCAAAGGTGAGAAGTTTACAAAAAAAGATGAAGCAATCCTTCGCGCAAAAGCAAAAACAGCAGCAAAGAATGATACAGCGAGTGAGTCTGAAGAGAGCACAGACCCAGATACAGTCCGCAAGGAACTGGGAATTAAGAAACATATCTTCGGATATTCAAAGAAAGAACTTGAGCGTAAAGCAGCCGGCGAGAAAGTTTTCCCACATGTCTTTGGAACAGATATGTACGGACGTGATATTCTTGTCCGTGTTATGTATGGTGCACGAGTTTCTATGTCAGTTGGTGTATTTGCCGCACTTCTCGTACTGATCATTGGTGCTTTATATGGTGCGATCTCCGGTTACTGTGGCGGTAAGGTCGATGCAGTGATGCAGCGTATCGTAGAGCTGATCTATGCAGTTCCTGAAATGCTGGTCGTACTTCTGATCGCAACTGCACTGAAACCAATCCTGACAGAATATATCAACTCCCCGGGCGGCGGTCCGCTGAAGTCCTTTGCCAATGTACTTGGTCCGAACCTTATCTCCATGTTCATTGCCTTCGGTCTTCTGTACTGGGTAACTATGAGCCGTATCATCCGTGGACAGGTACTTCAGCTGAAACAGCAGGAATATGTAACAGCAGCCAGAGCACTCGGTGCTTCAGGCGGACGTATCATCCGTCGTCATCTGCTTCCGAACTGTATCGGACAGATCGTTGTAACAACCTGCCTGCAGATCCCGTCTGCGATCTTCCTGGAGTCATTCCTTTCCTATCTTGGTGTTGGTGTATCTGCACCGCTTCCAAGCCTTGGATCTATGGCAACAGACGCATTAAGCGGTATGTATACATACACTTACAGACTGATCGTTCCGTCTGTAGTCCTCAGTGTAATGATTCTTGCATTTAACCTGTTCGGTGATGGTCTGCGCGATGCACTTGACCCGAAACTTAAGAAATAAGAGAGGAGGAGAATCATGTCTGAACAGAAACATAAATTATTGGAAGTTAAGGACTTAAAAGTCTCCTTCTTTACACCGGCCGGTGAAGTTAAGGCTGTAGGAGGAATCTCCTACGACCTGGACTACGGCGAAGTTATGGGAGTAGTAGGAGAGTCCGGTTCCGGTAAGAGCCAGGAAGCCTACTCTATTATGGGACTTCTTCAGTCTCCTGGTAAGGTTGTCGGAGGTTCCATTACTTTTGAAGGACAGGATGTCCTGTCTTTTACCAAAGATCAGATGACAGAATTCCGCGGCAGTAAAGTAGCGATGATCTTCCAGAACCCGATGACCTGTTTAAACCCGGTTTACACCATTGGAAATCAGTTAGTAGAAGCACTTCGCGCTCATGATAAAAAGATCAGCAAGGAAGAAGCTGAGAAGCGTGCCATGGAAATGATGGAAATGGTTGGTATCAACAATGTACAGAAGCGTATGAAACAGTATCCTCATGAGTTCTCCGGTGGTATGCGCCAGCGAGTTATGATCGCCATGGGTCTGATCTGTCATCCGCAGCTTCTGATCGCGGATGAGCCGACTACAGCTCTGGATGTTACGATCCAGGCACAGATCCTTGACCTGATGAAAGACCTGCAGAAGAAAACAAAAATGGGAATCATTTTTATCACTCATAACCTTGGTGTTGTTGCGGATATCTGCGATAAGGTTTCCGTTATGTATGCAGGCCGTATCGTTGAACAGGGCCCTGTTGATGATATTTTCTATGAACCTGCGCATCCGTATACAAAAGGACTTCTGCGTTCTATGCCTCGTGTAGATGCAGAGAGTTACGAACGACTGATCCCGATAGAGGGTACTCCGGTCGATATGCTGAATCCGCCGGAAGGCTGTCCTTTTGCACCACGCTGTGAGCATTGTATGAAGATCTGTCTGAAGAAGATGCCTCCTTATGTAGAAGTAGGCGAGAAACACCGTTCAGCCTGCTGGCTGTGTGTTCAGGAACTGATGGGCAAGGAGGAGAACTGATATGGCAAATGAAGAAAAGAAACTTGTCGAGATAGAGAATTTACGTAAATACTTCCCGATCAAGGGAACAAACGGTCCAGGTGTTCAGGCAGTTCAGGATGTTTCCCTCTATATTAAGAAAGGTGAGACATTAGGACTGGTAGGAGAGTCCGGATGCGGTAAAACAACTCTGGGAAGAACCATTCTCAGATTGTATGAGCCGACCGGTGGTAAGATTATCTATGACGGTCAGACAATTTTTGACAATCCGTTGGACAAAGACGGCAAACCACTTGGCAAAGCGAAATCTGTAAACATGCTTCCTTACCGTAAGAAAATGCAGATTATTTTCCAGGATCCATCCGCATCTCTTGATCCTCGTATGACAGTCGGAGAGATTATCGGAGAGGCTATCGACATTCATAAACTGGCTGCAAATAAAAAAGACCGTGCGGATATGATCAAAGGTCTACTTGCAAGAGTAGGATTAAATACCGAGCATGCAAACCGTTATCCTCATGAGTTCTCCGGCGGACAGCAGCAGCGTGTCGGCATTGCCCGTGCACTTGCCGTTAAACCGGAATTTATCGTATGTGATGAGCCGATTTCCGCATTGGACGTTTCTATCCAGTCACAGGTTGTAAACATGCTGGAGGATATGCAGGCAGAAATGGGACTGACTTACCTGTTTATCGCTCATGACTTGTCTGTTGTGCGTCATATTTCAAACAGGATCGGTGTTATGTATCTGGGATCTCTGGTAGAACTTGGTGAGAGCTATGAGCTGAACCGTCATCCTATCCATCCATATACACAGACGCTTCTTTCTGCAGTTCCGGTACCGGATCCTAAGCTGAGCCGTACCAGAAAGCGTATCATCCTTGAGGGAGATGTGCCAAGCCCGATGAACCCGCCGAGTGGATGCCGTTTCCATACCAGATGTCCATATGCGACACAGAAGTGCCGTGAGGAGATGCCACAGTTCAAAGAGCATGAACCTGGACACTGGGCAGCATGTCATCTGCTGGATAAATAATACAGTCAAGCGGATATTCGCCTGACTATTTATCAGAGTACTTACAGAATACGAAAAAATATAATGTAAACTGGTGGGTAATACTGAAATAAATAGAAAGAATAAAAATAGGAAATAATTAACAAAATTATTGTTGCAATTATAGTAAAAAATCCGAAAGAAAAAGCTTAACATAGGTATTGGGTTCCTGTATAATGGAATTTATAATACAAATCGCTGACTTCTCATACAGCGAAAACCATAATAAAGGAGGACAAGTAATGAGAAAGGCAAAAACAATTATGTCTCTGGCTCTGTCAGTAGCTATGGTTACAAGCATGGCAGCTACAGCACCTGTAATGGCAGCAGAGAGCGAATCAACAGACGGATTTAATCTGAATCTCTGTATCGCATCTGAACCACAGAGTATCGACCCTGCACTGAATACAGCAATGGATGGTTCTGTCATGTGCCACCATATGTTCGAAGGTCTGGTCAAATGGGCAGACGACGGTGAAGGAAATGCTGTTACAGTTCCAGGACAGGCTGAATCCTGGGATAAAGAGACAAACGATGACGGAACAGTAACTTATACTGTACATCTTCGTGATGGTATCAAATGGTCTGACGGACAGGCCGTAACAGCAGGAGATTTCGAATATTCCTGGAAACGTCTGGCAAACCCGGAAACAGCAGCAGACTACTGTTACATGATCGACATGGTAAAAGGATATGCAGAGGTAGCTGACGGAAGTGCGGATCCTGACACACTTGGAATCAAAGCTACAGATGATACAACACTGCAGATCGATTTAACTTATGACTGCCCGTATTTCGAAGAGATCATGGCATTCCCGGCAACCTTCCCTGTTCGTAAAGATATGGTAGAGGGAAGCGAGAACTGGACATTTGATCCTGCAACTTATATCAGCAACGGACCTTACAAGATGAAAGAATGGTCTCATAACTCCTACATTCTTATGGAAAAGAATGAGAACTACTATGATTATGAGAACCTTGGACCGGACACAATTAAATTTGCACTTCTGGACGACAACAACGCGATCCTTAAAGGATACAACAACGGAGAACTTGATTTCATCGAGAACCTTCCTGTAGACGAAGTTGCTACTTACCTTGCATCCGGAGAACTTAACATCGCTGACTATATCGGAACATACTATGTATGCTTCAATACAGAAAATGAAGTATTCTCTGATCCTGCAATCCGTAAAGCATTCTCACTTGTAATCGATCGTAACTACATCGTAGATAACGTAACTCAGTCCGGTGAAGTTCCTGCAACAGGATATGTTCCATCCGGTATCTATGATGCAGACGGAGCAAGCGGAGATGACTTCCGTACAGTAGGCGGTGAATATTACAGCGTTTCTGAAGATGATTATGAGAAGAACTGTGAAGAAGCACGTCAGATCCTTGCAGATGCAGGATATCCAGACGGCGAAGGTTTCCCGACAGTTGAATATCTGTACAACACAGATGACAAACACAAAAAGATCGCTGAAGCACTCCAGAACATGTGGCAGAAAGAACTTGGCGTAACTGTTAACCTGGACAACCAGGACTGGAACGTATTCCTTCAGAACAGAAAGAATGGTGACTTCCAGATCGCACGTAACGGATGGATCGGTGACTACAATGATCCTTGTACATTCCTTGATATGTGGTATACAGGCGGCGGAAACAACGATGCTCAGTATTCTAACCCGGATTACGATGCACAGATCGATGCAGCAAAAGCTACTTCTGATCAGGCAGAGCGTATGAAAGCATTCCATGCAGCAGAAGATATCCTTATCGGTGAAGACAATGTACTGGCTCCTCTGTACTTCTATACACAGCCATACATGCTGAAAGATAATATCAAAGGTATGTATTACACACCACTTGGATACTTCTTCTTCGGATACACAACCCAGGAATAAGATCTGAGACAGGAATGAGTCTGGAAACGGACAGAGAAAGTAGTTTCGCATTCCTGCATAAAAATGCATAATTTTGAAAGTAAAAACAGCTCTGTGCGGAAGAGTTTAAGACTCTCCGCAGGGGCTGTTTTTGTTTTAGAACAGGAGATGGTAAAGTTTTCAGGCTGCCACTTTTTTATGATAAAAAGGTAAAATAAAAAACTAAATTTTACAGTATATGTTTGCATAAAAATCTATAAGATGATATGATTATAAATAAACGTTACAATAGCAATCTTACAGGGAGATAACTGGAAATGGAATTTTGGGATATTTATGATGAGAATAAGAAACCTACAGGACGTACCATGAAGAGAAATGACTGGTGTCTGAAGGACGGAGAGTATCATCTGACTGTGCTTGGCGTAGTAGCCAGACCGGATGGTACTTTTCTAATCACTAAACGTGTCATGACGAAAGCGTGGGCACCTGGATGGTGGGAAGTATCCGGCGGCGCTGCACAGGCAGGAGAGGAATCTTATGAAGCTGTTCTGCGTGAGGTGAAAGAGGAAACAGGACTGGATGCCCGAAACGCAGAAGGTGGTTATCTTTTTACGTATAAGAGAGAGAACCCGGGTGAAGGAGACAACTATTTTGTAGATGTGTACCGTTTTATCATGGACATTGATGAGAATGACTTACATTTACAGACTGAAGAGACAGACGGATATATGTTTGCCAGTCCTGACCAGATCAGAGAATTTGCAGCAGATGGAAAATTTCTGCATTATGACAGTATAAAAAAGGCATTTGAGATGTAAATATATGCAGAGATCCGTGGGAAAACCTTTCGGATGCTGCTTATGATATAAAGAGAAATGCAGCATCCGGAAGGTGATTCCTGAGAGGAAAGATAATGAAAAATATAATAAAGAACAGTCAGAAAAGGTTCGGGAGAATAATCCTGGTGATTATTAATATTCTTCTGATCCTGGCGGCGGTTCTGTCTTCTCTGGTTTATTCCGACCATATCAGGAATGAAAAAACGCAGATGCAGATAGATGCGTTTTGTTCCACTATGGAAGGAATGAAGCAGGTTTCCGGAAACTATCTGAAGATGGAGAAGGGATATGCAGAGAACTGGGCAAATTACATAGAACGCCAGAATATGACGATGGATGAAGCCCTGGATTATATCAAAAACAGCAATTCTCAGAAAGACAGGCATGCACATATTGTAGATATGGATAGAGGATTTCGCAGCAGTAAGTGATGTGAATGTGATCAGAAATGAGAGAATGGGAACTGCTTACGGAGATCAGATCATCCGTGGAGTAGCGGAGTGTATTCGTGCAAGTCTCAGAACAGGGGAGCAGGTTTACCGTATTCTAGGAGATGAATATCTCCTTGTTAATGAGATTGGCGGAACAGTAGGCTTCTGAAGAGTGCTCTGGTAGAGGATTTTCATACAATCCTTGAGAAGCATAATCTCTCTACAGACAGTATTATCCTGGAACTGACAGAGAGTGGATATCTGGAGACATCGCAGAATGTAATGAATATGAACATAAACTGCTGGAGCATATTATGTAAGATGGAATGCCGCCGGAAGTGAAGAACACTGAGGGCGCTTTCTTTCTGCCGTGATATAATCAAATCAAACTGCGAAGCAGTTATTCGGTTATGAGCAAATAGCGGAGCGGATGATTTTATCCGCTTAATCAAGTATGAAATGATGAGAGGAAAAAAATATGGAAAAAAATCTTGAGTTTATCGGGGAACAGTTAAAGAAATTAACTGCAATCCCAAGCCCGTCCAGCTATACGGAAAAGGCGGCAGAGTATCTGATGGAAACACTGAAAGAAATGGGATATGAGCCGGAGCTTTCCAATAAGGGAAATGTGCTCGTGACGATCGGAGGAGAGGGAAATCCGCTGGTCCTGGCATCTCATATTGATACTCTTGGTGCAATGGTACGCTCCATAAAAGATAACGGACGCCTCCGTCCTACAACTCTGGGCGGACATCAGTGGAGAACTGCTGATGGTGAGAACTGTACTGTTCATACGAGAGACGGCAGGGTTTATACAGGGGTTGTGCTGAATACAGAACCATCTGCGCACGTGGCAGATGAGAAAGTGGAACAGACAGAAGAGAATATGGAGATCCTGCTGGATGAGAATGTAGAAAACAAAGAGGATATTGATGCACTGGGAATCCAGGTAGGAGATATCATTGCTATGGATCCGCGGACTGTGATCACAGAGAGTGGATATATCAAGAGCCGTTTTCTAGATGATAAGCTTTCTGCAGCAATCCTGCTGGGACTGGCGAAGGCAGTGAAAGACGAAGGGATTACACTGCATCGTAAGGTATCATTGCTTTTCACAGTATATGAAGAAGTTGGACATGGCGGAAGCTATGTACCGGCAGATACAGCGGAAATGATTTCTGTAGATATGGGATGTGTGGGTGCTGATCTTGGATGTACAGAGCGTATGGTATCCATCTGCGCCAAAGATTCCGGCGGTCCGTACAATTATAATCTGATCACTGCACTGGTCAATACAGCGAAAGCACATGGTCTGGATTTCGCGATCGATGTTTATCCGCATTATGGATCTGATGTGGAGGCAACTCTCCGCGCAGGATATGACATCAGACATGGCCTGATCGGACCTGGGGTTTATGCTTCACATAATTATGAGAGATCTCATATGGATGGAGTGAAGAATACGTATGAGCTTGTGAAGGCGTATGTGACGGAATAAAAAATAAAGCAGCTGTTCTTTTATATGTTTTTTGGTAATTGGAATATTGGACAGGAACTGCTTTATGAGGTTAAATTACAAAAAATCTGCAGGAGATATCATATAATGGATATCTTATCTGCAGATTTTATTATTTGTGGATATTTATATTAATGAAATTTCCCATTCCAGATGTGAAATATAAATAGCAATAATATTTTGATATAAAGCTGATTTATTTCATTGCATTCTTAATAGCAGCCAGCAGTTCATCATATTCTTCATATGCCGGGATCTCCGGATAATCTGCTTTGATCTTATCTGTACTGCGGAACAGGAATCCAGCCTTGCTTGCCTGGATCATACCCAGGTCATTGTAGGAATCACCGCTTGCAATGGTATCGAATCCGATAGACTGTAAAGCCTTTACAGTAGTTAACTTGGATTGTTCCACTCTCATCTTAAAGCCTGTGATCTCACCGTTGTCTGCAACTTCAAGAGTGTTGCAGAATAAGGTAGGTCTGCCAAGCTTCTCCATGAGCGGTGCTGCAAACTGTGTGAAAGTATCGCTGATCAGAATTACCTGAGAGAAAGAACGAAGTTCATCCAGGAATTCCTTTGCACCCGGAAGCGGATCGATCTTTGCGATCACATCCTGAATTTCTTTCAGTCCGAGACCATGTTCCTTCAGAATACCAAGCCTCCAGTTCATCAGCTTATCATAGTCCGGCTCATCACGTGTGGTTTTCTTCAGCTCCGGGATTCCGCTTGCTTCAGCAAATGCGATCCAGATCTCAGGTACCAGTACGCCCTCTACGTCAAGACATGTAATATACATAATAGAAATCCTCCTTTGTGTGAAACCTCTTTATTTTTGAAAATCCTTTAATGCTTTATTTAGTGAAATCATTCTAACATATTCTGAGAGTCCTTGCAAATTTAATTTTTGAGTTGCTTAAAAGGAGAATATTGATTTCCTAAAATGCATATGATATAATGCCAATAGGCAGAAGAAAGAATAATTAATCTGACAAGAATAACAAGAATGAAAGCCCTGGGAGTGGCAGCTCCCAGGGCTTTCTTCTTGTTTTAACAAAGTGGACAAGCAACCACTAGGCTAGTGTTGTCCTATTTATCTCCGTCTAGCCATTTGCAGATATAGTGGCAGATTATACCTGCTGCACAGGAGATAAGAAAAGAAAGAATAATTTCTGACAAGAATATCACCTCCTCCCGTTGCCGGGTATTGGTTGGACAACGTTAATACTATATCATATATAGAACAAAAATAGAAACATAAAATAAGTATTGACATAAAAAAACCAAAGCCATATAATAGTTAGGCAACTAATGGATAGCAACCTAACTATTATATGGCTTTGCAATAGTATGTGTACTGATTTTAGGAGGTGCGGCGAGATAGACGAGGAAATGAAACAGAAGCTGAATGAGATGTATGTAGGCAGGCTGATACATATTTTATCCCATACAATGAAACGGCATAATCCGGCAGAGGTGATGGAGAATGACGATCTGACGACCATGCAGAAGCATGTGCTGAAATTTATCCTTCTGGAAACCATGCACAGAGATCTCTATCAGAAAGATATTGAAGAGGAATTCCAGATCAGGAAACCTACAGTGACAGGGATCCTGAAGCTGATGGAGAAGAACGGTTACATTTACAGAGAGAGTGCGAAACAGGATGCACGCCTGAAACAGATCATTCCCACAGAGAAAGCAGAGAAGATCCGTCCTGCAATCTTAAAGAGTATTGAAGAAGGCGAAGCCAAAATGCTACGGGGAATTCCGAAGGAGGATGTGGAACTGTGCAAACAGGTTCTCTGGCAGATGTATGAAAACCGGAAAAAATCCTGCGATAGCAGGAATGATTTTTAACAGAAATAACGAGACATAAGGAGGACATTGACAAAGATGAATAAGAAACTTTTACGTTCAGTCCGGGAATACAAGAAGCAGTCTGTACTGGCTCCGATCCTTGTAATCCTGGAAGTACTGATGGAAGTTCTGATTCCTCTGGAGATGGCGAAGATTATCGACGTAGGTATTGCAAACGGAGATATGAGCTATATCATCCAGCGTGGAGTCATCCTTGTTGCAATGGCAATGCTTTCCCTGTTCTTCGGCGTACAGGCCGGAAATATGGCGGCAGTTGCAGCAGCAGGATATGCGAAGAATTTACGACACGATATTTTTTATAAGGTGCAGGATTTTTCCTTTAAAAATATCGACCACTTTTCAACATCAGGTCTGGTCACACGACTGACCACTGATATCACAAATGTACAGCAGGCATACATGATGAGTATTCGCCTTCTTGCCAGGGCACCGTTTATGATCATCCTGTCATGGATTATGACACTGACGATCAACAAACCGATCGCAGTGCTTTTCCTGATAGTTGTTCCTGTCCTTGGCGGTACACTAATCTTTATTGCGAAAAAGGCACATCCGCATTTCATCAAGGTCTTTGATGAATATGACAACCTGAACAATTCCGTTCAGGAGAATGTAAATGCCTCACGTGTAGTTAAGGCTTTCGTAAGAGAGGACTATGAGATTGAGAAATTCCATGGAATTTCCAGATATGTTTATAATCTGTTTACTAAAGCAGAGAAAATCGTTGCATGGAACTCACCGGTTATGATGTTTGTCATGTATACTGTAATCATTATCATTGTTGCAATTGGCGGAAGAGGTATTGTTCTCGGTGGCATGGAAACCGGTGAGCTGACAAGTATCATTGTCTACGCACTTCAGATTCTCATGTCCCTGAACATGGTAACTTTCGTGTTTGTTATGATCATGATAGCAGAAGCATCCACAGACCGTATTGTAGAGGTTCTGGATGAAGTTCCTGAGATGCAGGATAAAGCTGATGCAGTAAAGAATGTGGCAGATGGTTCCATTGACTTTAATCATGTAGATTTCAGCTATGCAGGAGAGGGAGGAAATCTTTCCCTGAAGGATGTAAATCTTCATATTAAATCCGGTCAGACAGTAGGTATCATCGGCGGAACCGGAAGTGCAAAGTCTACCCTGGTGCAGCTGATCCCCAGACTCTATGATGTCACAAAGGGTAATGTCCAGGTGGGAGGCGTGGATGTACGCAACTACAATCTGGAAGTACTTCGTGACCAGGTTTCCATGGTACTTCAAAAAAATGTGCTGTTCTCAGGAAGCATCTATGACAATATTCGCTGGGGTGATGAACATGCCAGTGAGGAAGAAGTTCGGAGGGTCTGTAAGCTGGCCCAGGCAGATGGATTCGTCAGTGAGTTCCCGGATGGTTACGATACAATGATCGTTCAGGGCGGTAACAACGTATCCGGCGGTCAGAAGCAGCGTCTGTGTATTGCAAGGGCTCTTCTCAAGAAACCGAAGATCCTGATCCTGGATGACTCTACCAGTGCAGTAGATACAAGAACAGATGCCCTGATACGTAAGGCTTTCCGCGAGGAGATCCCGAACACAACAAAGATTATTATCGCACAGCGAGTTTCTTCTATTGAAGATGCAGATCAGATCATCGTACTGGATGACGGTAAGATCGCAGGTGTGGGTACTTCAGAAGAACTGCTGAAGACAAATGATATTTACAGAGAAGTATATGAATCACAGGTCAAAGGAGGCGGAGACGATGAATAAGAAGAAAAAATTAGATCAGAACACCATCCAAACTGCCAAAAGACTTCTGAAATATATGACAGGAACCCATAAGATACAGTTTATCATCGTATTTATCTGCATCTTTATCAGTTCCGCAGCAAGTATTGCAGTATCCCTGTCCCTGAAATTTCTGCTGGATGACTTTATCATCCCGCTGATCGGACAGACAGATCCGAACTTTGCAGAACTCTATAAGGCACTTGCAGTCCTTGGCTGTATTTTTGCACTTGGTGTGATTGCCACATTTATTTATACCCGAATGATGGTTTATATCGGTCAGGGTGTGCTTAAAAGTGTCCGTGATGATATGTTCGAGCATATGCAGACTCTTCCGATCCGCTATTTCGACCAGAATACAAACGGATCTGTCATGAGCCTCTATACCAACGATACAGATACCCTGCGACAGATGATCAGCCAGGCGATCCCGCAGGCGCTGATGGCGCTGTTTACGATCGTGGTTACCTTTATTTCCATGTTATTGTTAAGTCCGCTGCTTACAATTCTGGCAGTTGTGATTATTTTTATTATGCTGAAGGTTACCAGTAAGATTGGTTCCAACAGTGGCAAATATTTCATCCGTCAGCAGGTATCTCTGGCAGATGTGACCGGTTTCGTGGAAGAACGAATGAATGGTCAGCGTGTGGTAAAAGTTTTCAACCACGAAGATAAATCAAAAGAAGAATTCGACAAACTCAACGAAGCACTCTTCGAGAGTTCTGCAAACGCCAATAAATACGGAAACATGATGGGACCTGTGATCGGTAACATCGGTAACCTGCAGTTCGTACTGACAGCAGTACTTGGGGGACTTCTCTCTGTAACAGGTGTGGGCGGCATCACCCTCGGTGTTATGGCTTCCTATTTACAGTTCACCAAGAGCTTTACCCAGCCATTCATGCAGGTGGCACAGCAGTTTAATGCCATTGTTATGGCACTTGCAGGTGCAGAACGTATCTTCAGGCTCATTGACGAGAAGCCGGAAGAGGATGAAGGTTACGTAGAACTTGTTAATGCAAGAAAGGATGCCAACGGCAATATCACAGAATGCAAAGAGAGAACGGGCATGTGGGCATGGAAACATCCACATTCTGCAGATGGTTCCGTTACTTATACAGAACTGACAGGAGATGTCCGATTCGAAGATGTTACATTCGGATATAACCCGGACAAAGTTATTCTGAAAGACATCAGCCTCTTCGCCAAGCCGGGACAGAAACTTGCTTTCGTAGGTTCCACAGGTGCAGGAAAGACAACGATCACAAATCTGATCAACCGTTTCTATGATATTCAGGAAGGTAAAATCCGTTACGATGGAATCAACATTACCAAGATTAAGAAGGATGACCTGAGACGTTCTCTGGGAATCGTACTTCAGGATACTCACCTGTTTACAGGAACTATTAAAGAAAACATCCGCTACGGTAAACTGGATGCTACAGATGAGGAAGTATACGAGGCAGCAAGACTGGCTCATGCAGACCAGTTTATCAAAATGCTTCCAAAAGGATATGATACCATGTTAAGCGGAGACGGTGAGGAACTGTCCCAGGGACAGCGCCAGCTTCTCTCCATTGCAAGAGCAGCAGTAGCCAATCCGCCTGTACTGATCCTGGATGAAGCAACCTCAAGTATTGATACCCGTACAGAGAGTATTGTACAAAAAGGTATGGATAACCTGATGAAAGGCCGTACTGTATTTGTGATTGCCCATCGACTTTCAACCATCAGAAACAGCGATGCCATCATCGTACTGGATCATGGAAAGATCATTGAAAGAGGCGACCATGAAGACCTCATTAAGTTAAAAGGAACTTATTATCAGCTTTATACTGGTAAGCTGGAATTGTCATAAGGAACTATCAGAAAGACTGCAATTATTTCAGAACATGAATAATTGTGGTCTTTCTTTGCGGGCGTTGCGTTTTCTGCGTTATAATGCTATGATCGTACAGGTATGTGGATCACAGATGATGAAGTTCCGGTTTACGGATAAAAAAGAAAAATTATGCAGCAGCAAGGGAGAGATATACGATGGTAAAGATAGATCTGATCACTGGTTTTCTTGGTTCAGGGAAGACGACGTTTATCAGGAAGTATGCGCAGTATCTGATGGATGCTGGTAATAATATTGGAATTCTGGAGAATGATTACGGGGCTGTGAATGTGGATATGATGTTGCTTCAGGATCTGATGGGAGAGAACTGTGAGCTGGAGATGATCTCAGGAGGGTGTGATAAGGACTGCCACAGGAGGAGATTTAAGACGAAACTGATTGCTATGGGTATGTGCGGTTATGACCGTGTGATCGTGGAGCCGTCTGGGATTTTTGATGTGGATGAGTTCTTTGATATTCTTCATGAGGAGCCGTTAAATCGTTGGTATCAGATTGGGAATGTGATTGCAATTGTGGATTCTAAGCTGGAGCGTGATCTGTCAGAGGAGGCGGATTTCATTCTGGCTTCTGAGGTGGCAGATGCCGGATGCATTGTGATGAGCAAGAGCCAGGACGCATCACCCGAGGAAATCCAGGGTACGATTAAGCATGTGAATCAGGCGTTGGAGAAGGTTCATTGCAGCAGGAGATTTCATTGTGAAATGAATGGTATGGATACTGCTAATGTTATCCACAAGAATTGGGATGAGATGTCGAAAGAGGACTTTGACAGAATCGCATCCTGTGGATATGTGATGGCAAGCTACAGGAAACCGGAGTTTGAGGCAGAGGATGCCTTTACTTCTTTGTACTTTATGAATGTGAAGATGACTGAGAAGGAGCTTCGGGAAGCGGCTGAGAAGATTCTGTCTGATCCTGAATGTGGGCGTGTGTTCCGGATGAAGGGATTTATGAGAGTAGACAGTGACAGCGAAGATGGTTCTGGACTATCTGCATGGGCAGAGTGCGATAGACGGCAGTGGATTGAATTAAATGCTACGAAGAATGAAATTACAATCCGACCGCTTCATGTAGGACAGGAGGTTCTGATCGTGATTGGAGAAGAACTGCAGGAGGAGAAAATTAAATCCTATCTGAAAATCTGAGATTTAAATTTACAAAAAGGGCACTTGAAAAATCAGGTGCCCCATTGTATAATCTACTTAGAAGATGACCGGAAGCGTGTTCCGGTTGCCCTCGGTATAATTAATGAGTAAAGAAATTAAGCATCCAACTTTGGGCGGTGGGATGCTTATTTCTTTTTATGTTGATCTATGTAAGTCAATGCCGTAAAAATTACTAACAATAAAGTAAGGACTTCCATTGTGTTCATCGGGCATCACCCTCCTTTCGTGAAACTGGAGGGCAGGGGGCGAAACTTTGCATCCGGGTCTGTTCAATTATACTTGTTCAGTATAACGTGAAAAATAGAAGATATCAAGTACTTTACGTTCTATATTATTAAAAACAAAACAGGGTATGAAGTTCATCGTAATCTGATGAAACTTCATACCCTGTTCATTTATTTTTATGGAGTTTTGTAACCGTAAGGATTATTTGGTAAACAGATCAACCAGATCCTGGCCGTCTTCGTAGCCCTGGCTCTTCAGCTCATTTACGAACCATTCGTCTACGCCGTCTACAGCTTCTTTAAAGGAATCGATATCCATATCTGCTTTCTCTGTGAAGGTTACGCCGTTTTTGGATTCCCAGCGTTCTTTGATCTCATTGTCGCTGGAACGGTTGATGTAACGTTCATACTCAACTGCCTTCTGGCCACATTCGTCAACAACTGCCTGCTGTTCTGGTGTGAGGCCGTCATAGATATCCTGATTGATGCAGAAGAACAGACAGTCATAAATTGCATCCCACATGGAGCAGTAAGGCTGAACCTCCTGAACGCTTGCTGCGTCGATAGCAGGAAGTGGATTTTCCTCACCTTCAACCGTGTTCTGCTGAAGTGCTGTGTAAGTCTCTGACCAGTTCATGTTGGTGGCATCAGCACCCCATCTCTTGTAGCATTCCATCAGAAGGTTGGAACCTGCTACACGAACCTTCAGGTTCTTCATATCATCTACAGATTTGATTTCATGTTTGCTATTTGTGATCTCGCGGAAACCGTTTTCTGCGATACCCATGCAGTGGAGTCCGTATTCGCCAAGGATTTCTTTCAGTTTTTCACCAGCTTCGCCATCGAATTTCGCATCTGCATCGTCGTAAGAATCATAGACGAATGGAAGAGAAACAACGTTGAAACGTGGATCAAATGCAGAGTAGATCAGGTTGGAGTGCATGGAGATCTGAACCGGGTCCCCATTCATCAGAGCCTGAATACCTTCGGACTGGTTGCCGTTTGTAAGCTGGTCAGCTGCATAAATATTGACTTTAACCTTTCCGCCTGTAGCTTTTTCCATCAGTTCACCGAACTTACGTCCGCCGTCAGCCCAGGTACTTGTCTCAGTAGTGGAGCAAGCGAAATTCCAGGTTGTTTCCGGCCAGTCCAGATCACTGTAATCTTCCACTGTATTGAAGGAATCCTTTGTGAAAAGGTCAACCAGATCCTGGGCATCGTCATAGCCCTGGCTCTTCAGCTCGTTTACAAACCAGTCATCGATACCGTCAACTGCTTTTTTGAAGGAGTCGATGTCCATGTCTTCTTTCTCTGTGATTGTTACACCGTTCTGGCTTGCCCAGCGTTCTTTGATCTCGTCATCTCCGGAACGGTTGATGTAACGCTCATATTCAACTGCTTTCTGTCCTGCCTCGTCAACAACTTCCTGCTGTTGTGGTGTGAGACTGTTGTAGATGTCTTCGTTGATACAGAAGAACAGGCAGTCATAAATTGCATCCCACATAGAGCAGTAAGGCTGAACCTCCTGAACACTTGCAGCGTCGATAGCGGGAAGCGGATTCTCCTGACCTTCTACTGTGTTCTGCTGAAGTGCTGTGTAAGTTTCAGACCAGTTCATGTTTGTGGCATCAGCGCCCCATCTCTTGTAGCATTCCATCAGAAGGTTGGAGCCTGCTACACGAACCTTCAGGTTCTTCATATCGTCTACAGATTTAATCTCATGTTTGCTGTTTGTGATTTCGCGGAAACCGTTCTCTGCAATACCCATGCAGTGGAGTCCGTACTCACTGAGGAGTTCTTTCAGCTTTGCACCTGCTTCGCCATCGAATTTCGCATCTGCATCGTCGTAAGAATCATAGACGAACGGAAGAGAAACAACGTTGAAACGTGGATCAAATGCAGAGTAGATCAGGTTGGAGTGCATGGAGATCTGAACCGGGTCCCCATTCATCAGAGCCTGAATACCTTCGGACTGGTTGCCGTTTGTAAGCTGGTCAGCAGCGTAAATGTTGACTTTGACTTTGCCGCCTGTGGCTTTTTCCATCAGTTCACCGAACTTACGTCCGCCATCAGCCCATGTACTTGTCTCAGTAGTGGAGCATGCGAAGTTCCAGGTCATTTCCGGCCAGTCAAGGTCGCTGTAATCTGCGATTGTGTCAAAGGAGTTATTGCCGTCTCCTGCGTCCTTGGAAGCTGTGTCAGAGGAAGCGGAGGACTGATCACCTGTGTAGGAGCCTTCTTTTGCAAGAGCTTTCGGAAGGAAAGTGGAGGTGATCGGGATGTATGTAACGATCAGAAGAACTGCAACGCAGGCTGCGATCATTGGCACAACTGCCCTTGAGATCTCCTGCAGAGTAACTTCCAGACCTTTTTTGATCTTGATGCTGATTGCTACGAAGAGGTTTACGCCTACAGGAGGAGTTACCTGTCCGATTGCAAGGTTTACAGTTGCCATAACACCGAATGCTACTATATCGTATCCAAGAGCCTTACATACAGGAAGCATGATCGGAATGAAGATGTACATAGCAGAGTTTGCATCGATGAAGCATCCTGCGATCAGGAAGATGATATTTACAATCAGCAGGAAGGTAAACTGATTGTGTGCGATGCTTCCAAGTAAATTGGAGGCTGCATCTGCAATACCGAATTTGGTACATACAAACGAGAACAGGGAGGCACTTGCTACGATGAGCATGATACCACCGGTTGTCTTTGCTGAGTCTACCAGGATGTCAAACATATCGCGGATGGAAACTTCGCGGTAGATGACCATACCTACGAAGAGTCCGTATACAACGGATACGGCTGCTGCTTCTGTTGGTGTGAAGATACCGCCGTAGATACCGCCCAGAATGATGACCGGCATCAGGAATCCCCAGAAAGCATCTTTAAAAGCGTCCCAGCGTTCTTTGCCGGAGGCTTTTTCCCTGGATGGTTTGATATTGTGTTTCTTTGCTTCCAGCATTACTACGATTATCAGTGCCACGCCCATTAGAAGACCTGGTACGATACCTGCCATGAACATATCTGCGATGGATGTGCCTGTGATGGAGGCATATACAACGAAGGCGATACTTGGCGGGATGACAATGGCGATGGAGCTTGAGGTTGCCATCAGTGCTGTGGAGAATGGTGCGGAGAAACCGCCCTGTTCTACCATTGCAGGGATCAGTACGGCGCCAAGAGCTGCAACAGTTGCAGGGCCGGAACCGGAGATGGCGCCGAAGAAGCAGGCTACGATAACACATACGATGGCGATACCGCCTTTTTTGTGGCCTACGCAGGTATCAACGAATTTGATCAGTCGTTTGGAGATACCGGCTTTTGCCATGATATTTCCTGACAGTACGAAGAATGGGATTGCCAGGAGCAGGAATTTGCTGATTCCTGAGTACATGTTGGTTGCTACGATCGTCAGGGATGTACCGGAGTAGAGGATTGCGCATACGGAGGAAAGTCCGAGGCAGATTCCGATGGGTACACCCAGGATCAGGAATATGAAGAAGGAGATAAATAAGATTGCACTGATCATTTATTTGCCCTCCTTTTTGTCTGTTGTGATTGTGTTCATGTTACTTTTTGTGCTGTTGTCGGTATTTTTGGCGCTGTCGGTTTTGCAGCAGAAGTCCAGACAGAATTCAATGAAGTGAAGGATCATGCATCCTGCACCGATGGGTACGAAGGACCAGAAGATCCATTCAGGCCAGTTTAATACGAAGGTTCTTTTTCCATTCTGAAGCTGAGTGATTACCTTGTCCATTCCGTATTTGAAAAGGATGACGCTGAAGATGATGCTCAGGACTGTGATCAGGATCACAGATGGTTTCTTCAGTTTTTTTGGAAGACGGTCTGTGACCAGTGTCAGGCTGACCAGTTCTCCTTCGCGGCAGGCCAGTGCGGCTGCCAGCAGGGTGATGAGTACGAATACCGCTACTACAAGTTCTTCTGTGAAGGACCAGGAACGGTGGATGACTTTACGGGAAAATACGTTTCCCACAGTCAGCACCAGGATCAGCAGTGTGGAGATCACAAGGACGATCTTTTCTACTGCAGCCAGTGCGTTCATGATTTTTTTGTAGATTTTCATGCTCTCTACTCCTCTCAAAAAATTTACTGCTGTTTTTCGGAATTTGGAGCAGATTCAAGGCAGATGGAATGTAATGGTTATCATATGTAATTAGTTACATTTTTCATCTGTGGTGAATTCTGTTATCTGCGAAAAACAGAAGTAGTGTTTCGGTTTCAGATCGACAGCCTGGAAAAGAAAGTATGTCTCGTGTGTCAGGGCTTTTTATGTTATAGGAATATTATGGAGTAATTTCCTATAACATAAAAAAAGTCCGCCCCACGCAGGGACGGACATATGATATTCCGTAACCACCCTGTTTCACCTTTGAAACAAGTACGATTCTGCAACGTACCGATATACGCGGCTCCTGTAACGGGGGGCGGCCGGGGAAGCTTACTGTGAATACGGCAATATCTGTGATGGCTGTATTCAAGGGTTCGGCTTTCCTTCTCGGGGATGATATTCGAAACAGATCTGTCACTGCATTTCACCGGACTGCAGTTCTCTGAGGACAGGGGGACTGTTTTTACTGGTTCCCTTCGTTGAATTTATGCGTTATAGGTTTAGCTGTTTAAAAAGCTAAAGCAATTTTAACGCTGTTTGTTTTGAAAGTCAAGAGGTTTTTGTAAGTATTTGGGGGAAGTTTGTTGGTGTGGGGCGTACACAGACAATAAGGGACGCGCGAAGCAGCATCTCTCTGCAGGTTCAGTTCCGGGGGCTAAGTAACTCTAAGGTGGAGGAAATCCGCTAAAAGCATGAAGAAAAATGCAAAACTCGCTCCGTCGCAGACTCCGCTCAGACAGGTTGCTATTTTTCTTCATAACGCGGATTTCCCCCACCTTAGAGTTACTAAGCTCCCTCCAGATTCACCTGCAGAGAGATGCTGCTTCGCGCTGGCTATTGGCTGTGTAAGAGAAAATGGATGAGGTGGTGGGAACGGAGGGGTCAAGTGAAAAGAATCAGTTATTACTCTTGACAATCGAATGATTTTCTGCGTATATTGTAAAAAATAAAATATTAAATATTGGATAAGTAAAATTATGAAAATAAATGAGTAAAAGCTACAAAAATGAGCAGAAAGAGGTAAAGATCATGGATTTAAAGAATTATTCAACAGGGGTACAGCATATCGGGATTCCGACAAATGACATTGATAAAACTGTGGAGTTTTATCATAAACTTGGTTTTGAGACTGCATTTGAGACTGTAAATGAGGAAGCGAATGAGAAGGTTGTGTTTCTGAAACTGGGAACTCTGGTAGTGGAGACTTATGAGAATCATGCGGCGAAGATGGAGCATGGAGCGATCGATCATGTTGCACTTGATGTAAGAGATATTGAGGAGATTTTCCGGTATATTAATGAAGCTGGTTTAAACTCCACACAGGATACCATTCATTTCCTGCCATTCTGGGAAAATGGTGTGAAGTTTTTTACCATTGAGGGTCCGAACAAGGAGAAAGTGGAATTCAGTCAGTATCTGTAAAACAGAAAAAGTTACGGAATATACCTGTATAATAAAATGAAGCAGTAAAGCCGATACATTGACTGGAAGCAGTGTGTCGGCTTTTTGGCTGTCCGGAATAGACCGCAGCAGTGAAAAACGGGAAAAATAAAGGGGTATTAAAGGGAAAAGAGAGATGAAAAATTTAAAGAAGTGGTATATTAATCTGTCGATACAGAGAAAAATTCTGTATTGTACGTTAGGGGTAGCATTGGTTGTTCTGTTGGCTGCCAGTGTTTCGCAGTATATGTCTGCATCTTCAATTGTGACAGAACAGACAAGGAAGCAGTCTGCGGGAGTGGTGAACGAGTTGTCGGTGAATTTGGATCATTATTTTGATATGGTGAGGAATTCATTTGAGTATATTGCAAATAACAGTACGGTTCAGGAGGAATTGGAGTCTGATGAACCATATAAATCGGATGGCACAGAGCTGTATTCCTATTATTCAAGATCAGGGCAGATCAGAAGGCTGCTTTTGCAGGGATATACAAGTATTTATATGAAGGATATCCAGCTGTATGGTTATAACGGAGCAAATCATCTGCTGGCAAATAATCGTGAGATTCATGAAAAGACCGCTCAGATATCCTGTGAACTGGCGGAGCAGGCAAAAGGACGCTGTATTTATTATAATGCTTCTGAGGAAGGCCTGATGTATATGGCAAAGCAGATCAAAGATTCTCTGACTATGAAGCCAGTGGGAATATTGAGAGCATCTATTAAGCTGAGCTATCTGAAAAAAATGACGATCACAGCCAGAGATTCTTTGGCTGCACATATTTTTCTTCTGGACAATGACAAAAATGTTCTGATAGAGAGTGCAGAGAATGATGCGACAATCAGTGACAGAAGCTGGATAGAAAAAATATCAGGCAACACAGGAGAATTTCTGTTTACTGCAGATGGACAGGGTTATGACTGTGTATATCAGAGAAGTTCTGACACAGGACTTACAGTTGTAGGAATGATCCCTATGAGTTTCTTGCAGAAAACAGCCAGAGGATTACAGAAAACGACAATCATGCTTATTCTGGCAAGTTTGATGTTGTGTATTTTTCTTGCTAATATTCTGGCAAAGGGAATCGCTGGTCCGATCAAGCGTACAAGTAAAGCAATGCAGCAGTTTGCGGAGGGTGACTTTTCTGTCCGTCTTCCGGAAGGAAGAAGGGATGAGATTGGAACCATGAATTCTGTTTTCAACCAGACGATAGAGAAAATAGAGCAGCTGATAAAACAGGTTGTGGAGATGGAAACAGTTAACAAAGATATTGAATTCCAGGCTTTGCAGGCACAGATCAATCCGCATTTTCTTTATAATGTACTGGATACGATCAACTGGATGGCGCGAAAGAAGGGCGAGGATAATATTTGTCATATGGTTACTTCTATCAGCAGTCTGATGCGTGCAAGTATCAGTAATAAAAGAAGTATGGTTTATATTCGTGAGGAAATAAAATATGTACAGGATTATCTTTACATACAGGAAACCAGATATGGAGATAAATTTACATCTTATATTGAAGTGGATGAGAGATTAAATGAATTAGAGATTCCGAAAATGACTATTCAGACACTGGTGGAAAATGCGGTGATTCATGGTGTGGAAAATGCGACATGGGACTGTTTCCTTTATGTTTCAGGAGAAATTACAGATGGAATGGCAGTATTTACAGTAAAGGATGATGGAGTTGGAATGTCACAGGAGCAGTTGGAGAAACTGATGGGGACAGAGGAAGAGCCAGATCATGAAGCAGAGCGGACACATACTCATCTGGGAGTGTATGCGGTGAGAAAGAGACTGGATTATGTATATCAGAATAAGGCAAGGATGAGCATTACATCAGAACCGGGGAAGGGAACACAGGTAATACTGGAAATTCCGATGAACGGTAATGTCGGAGTTACTTACAGGAAATACGATGAAACTGTAAATGAAAATAACAAAAAAAGGGGAGACGAGAGATAATGGAATTGCAGGTAATGATATTAGATGATGAATATATTATTCTGGATGGTTTATGTTCGTTTCCATGGAGCGATTATGGATACCGTATATCCGCAACTGCAAGGAACGGATTGGAAGGGCTGGAGAAACTGGAGCAGGCGAAACCGGATCTGATCCTTACAGATGTGAAGATGCCGGGAATGGATGGACTGGATTTTGCAGAAAAAGCACATGAGATTTATCCCAATGCGGTTATAGTGATACTGACAGGATATGACAGTTTTGCCTACGCTCAGAAAGCAATCAGCATTGGTGTGGAAGAATATCTTCTCAAACCGGTGGACTATGATGAGTTAAAGGCAATGGCTGCCCGGATTGCAGGGGAAATTCATGCAAGGAAGGAAAAACAGCAGGAAATCCGGGATCTGAAGAAATATTTCAACAGGTCAGTTCCGCAGCTGAGATCCAAATTTGCGGGAAATCTTCTGTATGGAAGAATCCAGGGAAAAGGAGTTGTAAAAGAGCAGGCAGAATCTCTGAATCTGACAATAGAGAAATATATTGTGTGTGTAGGGCGAAAAGTTGTTGGAGAAAATAAAATCCATACAGGAGATAAATGGATAGAGGAATTTGCATGCATCAATATTTTTGAGGAAATTTTTAATGATTTTGGAATTCATGTTTTGAGCGATTATAATACAGCAACTGCAGAATATAATTTTATTCTTTTGTTTGAAAAGGAAGAAGAAAACGCAGTATGTATGGAAAAAGCATTGCAGGCATGCAGTAAGATACAGGTAGAAGTAGAACGGTATCTGAAAGCACATATGAATTTTGGATTGAGCGATGTAGAAGTGGACGAATATCAGGCAAATGCACAGTACCGTAAGGCACAGACAGCATGCAGGCAATGTGTTTATCTGGGTACGAATATCATACTCAGATACGAAGATCTGCAATATAAAAAACAGACAGACTTTGTGATTACTTCCGGTGAAAAAACACATTTTATGATGACTTTGTTTCAGGATAGTTTTGAGAAAGCGGAGGATGAACTTCATCAGATATTTCGAAACGCACCGGAAGATGTATCTCCGGTGAAATTTGCAGCAATGGATTTACTTTTGGGATGTATGAAATTTCCATATATCTGTGCAGTTGACAGTGAAATTCATAATAAAAACTGGAATCTTTCTGTGCTTCAGGATGGAATAAAAAGAATCTGTCAGTGCGAGAACACAGAAGAGGTGTTGAATTGTCTGCTGAATCTGTTTGGAACGCTGATTAAACAGAATACAGAAGGAACTGATGAACGGAACCGGAAACTGGTTCAGAGTGTTCTTTCTTACATTGAGAAGAATTATTCAGGAGATTTATCTATGGATGATCTGACTGAGAAATTCCATGTAAGCAGAACCTATATCAGCCGCCTTCTTAAGAAATATGCCGGAAAGAGTTTTCTGGAATATCTGACAGATGTCCGGTTCCAACAGGTGGAGAAACTGATTGCAGATAATAAATATAAACAATATGAAATCGCAGAAATGGTAGGATACAAAGACTTTGGATATTACATAAAAGTATTCAAAAAGCGTTACGGTATTACACCCAATGAATTCAGGAAATATATATAAACAGCGAGGTTAACTGTATCAGGTAAGTCATTTAATCGAATCAGGCAAGTAGCGAGGCGGATGATTTTATCTGCCTGACGATAGAACAGGAGATTTGTGCACAGTATAAAATTTGTGCACAAATCTCCTATTTTTACTTTTATTTCCAATTGTTTATAAAAGGCAAAAAGACTAAAATAAAATCATCAAGAACGAGGAAACACAAATTAAAAGGAGGAAACAAGTAAATGAGGAAAATGAAAAAAGTGTTATCACTTGCCATGACGGCAGCTATGACAGCCAGTCTTCTGACAGGCATGGGAGCAGTTACAGCTTCTGCGAAGAAATCGGATGATGGAAAAAGAACGAAGATTACTGCTTTATTAAAAGGTACAGAGTCTACAGAACAGTATAAGACATTTGATTATCTTCTTAAAAATTTCTGTGATGAAAAAGGTCTGGATTATGAAATTGAACTTGTAAACGATCAGCAGGATTATTTCACAAAGCTTCAGATGTATATCAACAGCGATACACTTCCGGATATTTTCGGATGCCCGAATGGAACACTTTCTACAGCCTGCAAAGATATTGATGCTTTGGTTAATGTAGGAGATGAACTTGAAAGAAATGGATATGCAGATAAATTGAATGGCGCAATTCGTGATTTTCTTACAGATGCAGATGATGGAAACCTGTATCTTTTCCCTCAGGCATTGTACTGTGAATATTTTATGTATAGAAAGGATCTCTTTGAAAAAGCGGGAATCAAAGATACTCCAACAACATGGAAAGAATTTGAAGAAGATTGTCAAAAAATCGCAGATATAGGAGAAATTCCGGTAATCATAGGCGGCTCTGAAGCATGGCAGATTATGCGATATCTTTCTTTCTCTCCATGGAGAGTGACAGGACCTGAATTTATTCAGGGATATCAGGCAGGAACCGAATCTTTTGATAAAAACGAATCTGCAAAATATGGTGTAAATCTTGTTTATGATCTTGGAACAAAAGGATATTTTGAACCTGGATTTGCAAGTGTAGATTTTACTTCTGCAAGTAACCTGTTCTTCGGTGGTTCAGGAGCGATTTTTTATACAGGTTCTGGTCAGTTTAATCTTGCTGAAGATATGTATGACAAGGGAGAAATTGGATTCTTCCCTGTACCAGATACAGAAGGAATGGACAATATGCCTACAAACATACCGATACATGCAGGATTTGCAGAAGCATTTAATAAGGCAACATATGATGATACCATGCAGGAATTCTTTGATTATATGTGTGAGAATTATTCTGATGTCTGCTACAATCAGGTACAGGTATTTTCACCATTTAGTAGCGACGAAATTCCAGAGGGACTTCCTCAGTTATTCTATGATATTCAGCCAATGTTTGAAGATGCAGAAACAGCATGGACTTCCTGGGATGATAAACTGGATTCAGATGTAATGACTAAAATTGTTGATGAACAGCAGCAGCTTGCTCAGGGAATCATAAAACCGGATGAATTTATTAAGACCTGTGATTCTCTGGTAAAGAAATAAAAAAATTTAAGCAGTAGTCTGGAGACTGGCAAAATTTTTGTCAGTCTCTTTGAAAGAAAAGACATAAAACAATTTGATTTTCGGAAAGGAGGGAGCCTCGTGCAGAAAGCATTTGGAAAAAAATCAGTAATTTTCTTATTTATTTTTCCGGCATTTCTTATCTATACGGCATTTGTAATCGTGTCCATTGTATGGGCCGGATATTACAGCTTCTTTGACTGGAGCGGTGTTGGTGAAAAGGTATTTGTAGGCTTCAAAAATTACATTGAACTTCTTACACAGGATGATGTTTTCAGATCTACTGTATGGCATACACTGATTTATACAGTGATCAATGTTGCAATTCAGGTATTTGGAGGTTTATTATTTGCGATTCTCCTCAGTCGTATTAAAAAAGGAAGAGTTGCTTTACAGACTCTGTATTATATTCCGGTAGTTATCTCTTCTGTAGCGATTTGCCAGATTTTTACAAAGTTATTATCAGTAACTCCAACCGGTATTGTGAATCAGGTATTATCATTCATCGATCCATCTCTGAAACTGATGGAGTGGATTTCCAATCCTCAGATTTCACTGTATGTAACAGCTTTTGTAGAAGCATATAAATACCTGGGACTGTATATGGTTATCTTTTATGCAGCACTGATCGGTGTTCCGGATGAACTGGGAGAAGCAGCACTGATCGATGGAGCATCAACATGGCAGGAATATCTTTATGTAAGAATTCCTTATATTAAACCGGTTATCATTGCAAACTGTCTGCTGGTACTGAATGGTTCCCTGAGATCTTTCGAGTTCTCTTATCTGTTAACACATGGAGGACCGGGAAATGCTTCTGAACTTATGACAACTTATATGTATAAACAGGCGTTCAGCAGTATGAAATATGGTTACGGAAGTTCTGTAGCGATCATGATCGTAATCATCTGTATGGTAGTTGGAATGTTATTCCGTAAATTCACAGGAGGAGGGGATGACGAATGAAAAAGAAAAAACCAACCATTCCGAGCATCATTAAATGGGTTATAGCATTAATCCTTGTTGTGATGCAGGTTTATCCTTTCTTCTATGTATTTACTTCAAGCTTTAAGTCACTGGATGATTTCAGACAGTTACCGGCATATGCACTCCCGTCAAAATGGGTGCTGACAAACTTTATCAATGTTTTTACAAAAAGCCATATGCTGACTTATTTTAAAAACAGTATCATTGTTTTGATCGGTGTATTGATTCCTCTGCTTTTATTTGCATTGATGGCTGGATTTGCATTAAGCAAAATCAAATTCAAAGGCAGAAAATTTGTCCTTAATTATTTCCTTCTTGGATTGATGCTTCCTATGCAGGTTGCACTGATTCCATTGTTTACTATTTTTAATAAGATGGGACTGATCAATACATACCCGGCAATTATTTTGCCACAGATTGCTTTTTCACTGTCTTATTCCATTCAGCTGTTTTATTCATTCAGCAAATTCTTCCCTGAAGAAATGCTGGAAGCAGCGATCATTGATGGATGTTCACCGATAGGATGTTTCTTTAAGATGGTGGTTCCGATGTCACTGAACTCTATTATCACAGTAGCAACCATGCAGGCAGTATTCTGCTGGAATGAGTATATTAATGCTTATACATTTACCAGATCTACAGATATGAAAACCATTACACTTGGTTTAAATGACTTCGTAGGAAGCATGGGACTGACAGACTGGGGTGGTACATTTGCAGCCATCACTGTAACAGTACTTCCGGTATTTATTTTCTACTTCTTCAGCAGCAAGAAGATGCTGGCAGGTATGACAGCAGGTGCAGTAAAAGGTTGATAATATGCAAGAATTACCTGATAACAGTAGTTTGATTTATGAGTAAATAACAGGCTTGCCGGAAAAGTACAAGCAGGCCTGTAAAGTGAAATAAAGTATAAAAAAGGAGATTAAGACTATGCAGAAATTATACTATCAGTTCCCGGGAACATGGTTTGGCGATTGCATGCCATTTGGACATGGAGATAAATTCTATTTATATCATCAGAGAGATACCAGAAAACCGGGACCATTTGGAGAACCATTTGGCTGGGATCTGGCAACAACTTCTGATTTTGTACATTACGAAGATAAAGGCGTGGCAATTCCGAGAGGAACAGATGAAGAACAGGATCAGTTCATCTTTGCAGGCAGTGTTTTCGAGGCAGAAGGACAGTATCATATTTTCTATACAGGCTATAACCGCGATTATCCGGCACTTGGAAAACCATCTCAGGTTCTGATGCATGCATACAGCGATGATCTTGTAACATGGCACAAAACTCAGGATGCACTTACCTTCACACCACAGGAAGGTTATGACCCGGATGACTGGAGAGATCCATGGGTGATCCGCGATGAGGAAAATGATCAGTATCTGCTGATCCTTGGCGCAAGATTACAGGGACCAAAGACAAGACAGACAGGAAGAACTGTTAAATTCACATCCAAAGACCTGAAAAACTGGAAGTTTGAAGGAGATTTCTGGGCACCGGATCTCTATACTATGCATGAGATGCCGGACTTATTTAAGATTGGTGACTGGTGGTATCATATTGTGACAGAATACAGTGACAGAAGTAAAATGGTATACCGTATGAGCAAGAGTCTGGAAGGTCCATGGATCGCACCGAAAGATGATGCATTTGACGGCAGATCTTATTATGCAGGACGTACTTTTGAACTGAACGGACAGAGAATCCTCTTTGGCTGGGTTGCTACCAAGGATCAGGATGATGATGACAATAACTTCATCTGGGCAGGAACATTTATGGCACATGAGGTTTACCAGAGAGAAGATGGAACTCTTGGTGTAAGAATTCCGGAAACTGTATGGAATGCATTTGATAAAGAAGAAAAGACAGAAGATTTTGTAATTGATACTCCAACTAAGAGTACAGAAAAAGTAGTTGCAAAAGATACAGGAGATATCTTCAAATTCGAAGCAGATGTGGAATTCACAGAAGGAACTAGAACTTTCGGTGTGAGATTCTATGAAGATGAGGATAAGGCTGAGTCTTATCAGTTCGTATTTAATGTAACAGAAGACAGATATGTATTTGAGAAAAAACCAAACTGGCCATGGCCTGCAAACCAGAATATCGGACTGGAGAGACCGCTGGAGCTGGTACCTGGTAAAAAGTACAATATTAAAATGATCGTAGATGATACAATTGCTACAATCTATGTAGACGGTGTTGCATTAAATGCAAGAGCATATAAACGTCCGGGAGAAAGTCTGTCACTCTTTGCTTCTGAAGGAAGCCTGAAAGTAACTAACTGTAAGGTTACAACCGGATTAAAGAAATAGAGACAGACAGCAATTTAACCGATAAACCGTGGAGCAGTTATTCGGTGTAGAGTAACGTGACGAAGAGATTGCTGTAAATAAAAAAGTTGCTGTGCTTATAGAAATGCACAGCAGCTTTTTTGCGTTAAGTCGATTGGAAACAACAGATTTAGGGGTTGCTTAATCTTCTAATTTAATCTTCTCCTTAAGAACCACACATCCCGCCATATCTCCGATAACATTGACGCAGGTTGCGCCCATGTCGCAGAGTGTATTGATGCTGATGTAAACGCCCATAACTCCTGCAGGCAGACCTGCCATGGTTGCCAGGGCTGCGAAGGATGCGATGGCACCGCCCGGGATTCCCGGGGTTCCTACTGACAGGAGTACGTTTGCCAGAAGGATTATGATCATCATGGAAATGCTTACGTTAATTCCGCATGCATTGGCGAAGAACATGATCATGAATGACATCAGGATGGATACGGCATCCATGTTTACAGTAGCGCCAAGAGGAATGGCAATACTTGTGATCTTGTTGGATACGCCCATTTCGTCTTCCATACGCTGTTTACTGATTGGAATGGTCGCTGAACTGGAACAGGTTCCGAATGCGTTCAGAGCTGCAGGAAGCATTGCTTTGAAGAATTTCACAGGGCTTTCTTTGCCGATGAATTTCACGGAGCCGCCGTAAATGACCAGGGCAAATCCGAAGAATGCCACATACAGGATGATCAGCTGAGTTGCCAGTGAAATGATGGTTTCTGTACCGTTGGCTTCTACAACAGGAACGATAGTACAGAATACACCGATAGGTGTGAAGTACATAACTGTGCTGATGACTTTCAGACAGACTTCGTTACAGGAATCGATGACTTTCAGAAGTGCAGTACCCTTTTCGCCGATGGCGATAAGTGTGAAGCCTACGATGACTGCGAATACAAGTACCTGAAGCATATTTCCGTTTGCGAAAGCTGCAACCGGGTTGGATGGGATCAGGTTTTTGATGGTGTCCAGAATGCTGGTCATCTCAGTTGCCTGGATGTCGGAAGTTGCCATCTCGAATTTAACACCCTCACCGAGATGGATCAGCCGCGGGATGATCAGTCCTGCCAGGCTGGCAAGGGCTGTAGTGCACAGGAAAAAGATCATGGCACCGGCTGTGATCTTGCCGGTTGTGCGGGCATTTCCGATACTGGAGATACCCATGATAATGGAACAGAAGACCAGTGGAAAGATCATCATGTTCAGAGCATTCATGTAAATGCTTCCGATAAGGCTTGTGATGGCAAGTACCGGTTCGAAACGGTTTGCCAGAAACAGTCCGGTAATGATACCAAGGATCAGACCGGTAAAGATTGCTGCGGTAATATGTTTTTTATACCACGAATAGAATTTTTTCATTTGTTCCCTCCTCTTTATTTTCATTTCCTGATACCCGAAGGACTATATTGGCAGACGGATTGAGTGATGCGCAAATCTGGTAAAATTTCTGCGGCCTATAACTGTGATAAGATACCGGGTTCAGGAAAAATAGCACGACACTACTTTATCACAATAATGTGTGAATTACAATATTTCCCGCTGTTTTCTTATTTGAGTGGGAGTGTTTCCGAAGTGCTCAAGGAACATCCTGCGAAATAGTTTGTAATTGATAAAGCCATGCCGCTCCAAATTGTAACACAGAAAAACAGGCATCGATGAAACAGATATCGAAGCCTGTTTTTCTGCGTTGCCGGAAATTATTTTGTAATATTCCTGTGATATAAAAAGTCCTATGCAGGCTATTATGATTGTCAGGTTCGGGTGAAGAGGGTATAATAGTTGTAATTATTTAACCGAATCAAAGAAGTCCCTGCTTCAATTGTAAAGAGCAATAAGTAGTGGGTGGGGATTTACTTGTATCAGAAGGAGTGTTTATATGAAACCAACTATTTTATTAATAAATTTTCAGGATCAGCAGAAGCTTCGCAAGTTAAAGATGGCGTTGCTGCCTTTTAAGCTTCGGATTAAAACCATAGAACCTCAGGACTATAGTCAGCCAATCGGATATCTGGCAGGAGTGAAAGAGATTTCTCAGGTACAGATTCCATCAGCACTGATCCCTCAGGAGCAGATGGAGAAGGAAATGCTGATTCTTGCAGGAATCACAGGGAATCTGTTTGACCAGGTGCTCTATACTTTGCGGAAAGCAGGTACACCTGTGGATTACAAGGCGGTTCTGACGGAGCATAATCAGAACTGGAACTGTATGCAGCTTTATAAAGAACTGGAGAAAGAACATAATATGTATCACCCGTCTTAAATAATAGAAATAGTTGGAGGTTTTGGCTATGAAGGTTGTAGTTGCAGTTGATTCATTTAAGGGAAGTATGACTTCCATGGAAGCAGGAATGGCTGTCAAAGCAGGTATTCTTGCAGCAAAAAAGGACGCAGAAGTGATCGTAAAACCTCTGGCTGACGGTGGAGAGGGAACTACGGATGCGCTGATCGAAGGTCTGAAGGGAGAACGTGTGGATGTGACAGTTACAGGTCCTTATCATGAGCCGGTTCAGGCATATTATGGATATCTCAGGGAAAGTAATACCGCAGTTATGGAAATGGCAACAGCAGCAGGTATCACACTTTCAGATAAGAAGGATCCTATGACCGCTACCACCTGTGGTGTGGGAGAGCTGATCCTTCATGCGATTAGCAGGGGTATCCGCAACTTCATTATCGGTATTGGCGGAAGTGCCACTAATGACGGCGGAGTGGGTATGCTGAAAGCACTTGGCTACAGATTTCTGGATGAAAAGGGAGAGGATGCCGGAGAAGGCGGACAGGCACTTGCAAAGATTGTATCTGTAGAAATTTCAGACAAAAAGCAACTTCTTTCCCAGTGTAATTTCAGGATTGCCTGTGATGTGACCAATCCTCTCTGCGGCTCTCAGGGAGCTACATATATCTATGGACCGCAGAAAGGAGTTACCCCCGATATGCTTCCGATTCTGGATGCAGGCATGAAAAACTATGCAGAGGTTACTGCCAAAGTGACCGACAAAGATAACCAGAATGCGGCAGGTGCAGGTGCGGCAGGCGGACTTGGATTTGCATTTCTGAATTATCTGGATGGCGAGCTGACGCCCGGAATACAGCTTATTCTGGATGCTGTCCATATAGAAGAGGAAATGAAGGATGCAGATGTGGTTGTAACAGGTGAAGGTTGTCTGGATTATCAGACTGCCATGGGGAAAGCCCCGGTCGGTGTTGCAAAGCTTGGTAAGAAATATGGCGCAAAAACCATTGCATTTGCAGGAAGCGTTACGAAAGAGGCAGTTGCCTGCAATGAAGTAGGAATAGATGCCTTCTTTCCAATCGTGCGCGGAATTTCCACACTGGAAGAAGCAATGGATTCGGACACTGCAAAGGCAAATATGGCTGCAACTGCAGAGCAGGTATTCAGACTGTTGTAATTATTTTTTATAAAAAATCTTCTGAAGCAGATAGGAAATCGATTTGATATGTCTGCACAGGAGATTTTTGTTTGCAGAAATTGCAATGTTGAGAAACTTCAGATGATATAGTAAAATTATTACAGCCAGAGAAAATACTTTGAAAAAAGTTGATTAAAAGATCTAAGGATATGTAAGGGAGAGACAACATGACACTAACACAGATGAATTACATCATTACAATTTCCGAAACCGGTTCACTGAATAAAGCTGCGGAGGCGTTGTATATTTCCCAGCCTTCTCTGACCAATGCAGTGAAGGAACTGGAGAAGGAGCTTGGAATCATTATATTCAACCGCAGCGGCCGTGGTGTGACACTGACCAATGACGGGACAGAATTTCTGATGTATGCCCGTCAGATATACGGACAGTATGAAAGTGTGGTTGAGAAATACAGTGAGGGTGGTTCCTATAAGAAGAAATTTGGCGTTTCCACCCAGCATTATTCTTTTGCAGTGAAAGCATTCGTGGATATGGTGCAGAAGTTTGATGTGTCGGAATATGAATTTGCCATCAGGGAGACAAAGACTGCAGATGTGATCAGTGACGTCAGCACCATGAAAAGCGAGGTGGGAGTACTTTATCTCAGTGATTTCAACAGAAAGGCACTGCTAAAGCTTCTCCACTCTGCGAATCTGGAGTTTCATCATTTGATTGACTGTCAGGCATATGTATATTTGTGGAAAAATCATCCACTGGCAAATGAGAAATCTATCAGCTACAGCCAGCTGGCAAAATATCCCTGTCTGTCCTTTGAACAGGGAGACAAGAGCAGTTTTTATCTGTCAGAGGAAATTCTGTCTACCAATGAATATTCCAGAACAGTCAAGGCTTCGGATCGGGCGACTATGCTGAATCTGATGGTAGGACTCAATGGCTATACCCTGTGTTCAGGGATTATCTGTGAGGAGCTTAATGGCAGTGATTATCTGGCAATTCCCTTCGAAGGGGATGAGCAGAACCAGAACAGCGACATGGAGATTGGCTATATTACCAGAAAGAATTCGATTCTCAGCAAGGTGGGGAATCTGTATGTCTCTTCACTGAAGAAATATCTGGAGCAGAATACAATTTCGGAGTAATCAGTAACTGAGAGTCTGGATTATCTGATTACGATTCTGCTGCGTGTTGTAGGACAGATATTGTAAGGGAGAAAAACATGAATCTTGAATATATTTGTGAACAGATGGTACGCATTCTGCATGGAAATATTACCTGTATCAGCGAATCTGGTGCAATAGAAGCCTGTTATGGGGACATGGCGGCGCAGTGTAATCCTTTATTTACGGATCCGGAATTTCTGTCTGCTGTTCATGAGCGTGAGAGAAAAGATTATCCGGATCTTTTTTATGAGAAAGATACGATTCTTTATGCGGTCGTTTCATTAGAAAATGCAAAAATTGTGGCAGGTCCTGTCAGCACTGAAAAGCATATAAAAGATTCAGAACATTATCTGATGCAGCACCACCATATCAGTGATGAGACGGGCTTTCGTCTGTCGTTTTGTGAGCTTAAAGTGTTTGTCTCAGGAATTCTGATGCTCTATCATATGATAACAGGAAAAGAACTGACGATTAATGATCTCTGGCAGAAGAATGGAATTCGGGAAACAGATATTATAGAAGTGAAAGGACAGATTTCCAGCGTTATTTTTGAGCATCAGGAGCAGGAACTTCCACATAATCCTTATGATCAGGAAGTGCGTGAATTGGATAGTATCCGTCATGGAGATGTGGAAATGCTTAACCGCAGTTTAGCTGAAACTTATCGTGGAGAAGTAGGACAGCTTGCCAAAAATCAAGTCCGCCAGGCGAAGAATATTGCCATCTGTGTTATCGCACTTGCATCCCGTGCAGCCATCAGCGGGGGAATGATTCCGGAAGAGGCTTTTTCCATTGTGGATGGTTACATTATGAAGATTGAGGATATGAATAATGCAGTAAAAATCGATTCCATGATGCGCCAGGCAGAATACGAATTTGCAGAATGTGTGGCAGAAATTCATAAGAATCAGCAGAAAAATGAGCTGGTTGAGTGGACAAAGAATTATATTTATCAGAATCTCCACAGTGATATCGTTATAGGAGAGATTGGGCAGAAAATAGGGGTAAATACAAGCTATTTATCGGATCTTTTTCATAAGGTTGAGGGGACTACTATACAGCAGTATATCCGTAAAGAGAAAATACGCCTTGCGGAAAATATGCTTCGTTATTCTGATTATGAAATAAAAGAAATTGCCAGTTATCTGTCTTTTTGTTCTCAAAGTTACTTTGGAAATATTTTCCGGCAGCAGACGGGGATGACACCTGCCAGATACAGAAAGAAATATGGAAAATGGAAAGAACCAAAATAAATGATAGTTTGCAAAAATAAATGATATAATATCCGAAAAATCTCTGTTAGTATACATGCATAAGCAAAGCAAAACAGGGAGGAAAGATGATGCTTTTTAAAAAATTTACAAATGAAAATGCATCCGAAAAAGTTACGGTTAAAGAACGTCTGGCTTATGGATGTGGAGATTTTTCAAGTAACATTATGTATTCTGCAATGGCAGCATTTCTGTTATTTTGTTACACAGATGTAGTCGGGGTAAGTGCTGCGGCAAAAAGTCAGTTTGAGAAATTTATGATTGGTTGAAATAATATAGTGTAAGATCTGGAGGATATATTATAATGAAGAAACTTCTCTACGGAGCAGCATATTATGATGAGTATATGCCATACGACCGCCTGCAGCAGGACGTGGCAATGATGAAAAAGGCAGGAATCAATACAGTAAGGATCGCAGAATCCACATGGAGCACCTGTGAACCACAGGAAGGTGTTTTTGATTTCTCACATGTGGAACGTGTTATGGACGCAATGGAGGAAGCCGGGATCAATGTGATCATCGGAACTCCTACATATGCAATCCCTACATGGATGGTGAAATCTCACCCGGATGTTATGGCAGAAACCGTAAAGGGCAGAGGAATCTACGGAGCCCGTCAGATTATGGATATCACTCATCCGGTGTATCGTTTCTATGCAGAGCGTGTGATCCGTAAATTAATGGAGTGTACCGCACACAGAAAATGCGTTATTGGTTTTCAGGTAGACAATGAAACCAAATACTACGGAACAGCCGGAAAGAATGTGCAGGAGAAATTTGTGAAATATCTCCGCAGGAAATTTAATAATGATCTGGATGCTATGAATCATGAATTTGGTCTGGATTACTGGAGCAACCGCATCAATGCGTGGGAAGATTTCCCTGATGTGAGAGGAACGATCAATGGAAGCCTCGGAGCTGAATTTGAGAAGTTCCAGAGAACGCTGGTGGACGAATTCTTAAGCTGGCAGGCAGATATCGTAAATGAATACCGCAGAGAAGATCAGTTTATCACTCATAATTTTGACTTTGAATGGCGGGGATATTCCTATGGAGTACAGCCTGATGTAAACCATTACCATGCAGCGAAGGCACTGACGATTGCAGGCACAGATATTTATCATCCGACACAGGATGATCTGACAGGGGCAGAGATTGCATTTGGCGGTGATATGACACGTTCTTTAAAGAGAGATAACTATCTTGTTCTGGAAACAGAAGCTCAGGGTTATCCGGGATGGACTCCGTATAAGGGACAGCTCAGACTTCAGGGTTATAGTCACCTTGCAAGTGGTTCTAACAGCGTAATGTACTGGCATTGGCATTCTATTCATAATTCTTTTGAGACATACTGGAAGGGACTTCTCAGTCATGACATGCAGGAGAATGCACCGTATCGCGAAGCATGTATTATGGGCAAGGAATTCTCAGAAATCGGAAGTCATCTGGTGAATCTGAAGAAGAAAAATGATGTCGCTATCCTTGTAAGTAATGAGGCATTAACGGCTCTCAAGTGGTTCGGAATCGAAGCAACTGCGGCAGGAAATAATGGCATTGGATACAATGATGTTGTTCGCTGGATTTATGATGCACTGTATCAGATGAATATTGAGTGTGACTTCGTATGGCCGGAATCTGATAATCTGGAACAGTATAAAGCAATCTTTGTCCCGGCACTCTATGCAGCACCAGATGAACTTCTGGAAAGACTGAAACAGTATGTGGCAGATGGTGGTACGCTGGTGGCAACATTTAAGACTGCATTTGCGAATGAGAATATTAAGGTAAGTCATGAAATTCAGCCGCATATTTTAAGTAACTGCTTCGGAATCAACTATCAGCAGTTTACCTTCCCGAAGAATGTCGGACTGACTGGAAGTATTATCCGAGAAAGTGGTGCAGATGAAGCAGATAAGAAAAATGAAACAAAAGAAAATATTGAGACTGAAGAAAATACAGATGTGCCTGCAACAGCTAAAGTATTCATGGAATTATTAATGCCACAGGAAGCAGAAGTTCTGGCATCTTATGATCATTATAATTGGAAAGAATATGCAGCAATCACTAAGAATCATTATGAAAAAGGAACTGCCATCTACATTGGTTGCATGACAGATGACAATACTTTAAAAGCAGTGATCACAGAAGCACTTAGGAGCGCTGAGTTAGAGCTTCCGGAATACAGATGGCCGGTGATCGTAAGAAAAGGAACCAACGATCTGGGAAAATGTGTCAGATATATCCTGAACTATTCTGCAGAAGAACAGAAAGTTTCTTATTATGGAAAAAACGGTACAGAGTTGTTATCAGGAGAATCTGTACAGGATGGAGAAAGCATCACGGTTTCACCATGGAATATAAAAATTGTTGAAGAAGCATAAAATATAGGTAATGTAAAACACAGGGAGATTTTTCTTATAGATATTCCTGTGTTTTATATTGCCTTTAAATATTGATATTATATTGTGCAAAAACTATAAAAGACAAAAAACTAACAAATGAATGACAAAATAACAAACAAAAAGGACATAATTCTTTCTTTAAATGAATGTAAAAATTGATAAAATGTTCTTATAGAAAACACAGAGATATATACAAATATCACAAACAGGGAGGAAAGAAATAAGATGAAAAAATTTACAGTGTGTTTACTGATTGGTGCAATGGCTGCAAGTATGCTTACCGGCTGTGGAAGCAATGGTGGAAGCTCTGATTCTTCAGACTCAAAAGCAGACAGCAGTTCAGAAACAATGACTATTATGATGAACGGTTCTGATTCAGATGCATATATGGAAGGATACCGTAAGATCATTGATGGATTTAATGAGTCCAACGAGTATGGAGTAAAGGTAGAAATTCAGAACGTAACCAACTCTGACTATAAGACAAAACTGACAACAATGATGGCTTCTGACTCTGAAACAGATATTATCTTTACATGGGAACTTGGATATCTTGAAAACTTTGTAAATGGTGATAAAATCGTCAGCCTTCAGAAATATCTGGATGAAGACGAGGAGTGGAAGAACAGCTTCAATGGAGGTATCTTAGATCCTTTAACATATGATGGTGAAGTATATGCGATTCCGACTCAGCAGAGTACAGCTATCATGTATTATAACAAAGCAATTTTTGATAAATATGGTCTTGAAGTTCCGACTACATATGATGAGTATGTTCAGGTATGCGACACATTAAAAGAAAATGGAGTTACACCTGTTGCATTAGCTTCTACAGCGGATGATGCATGGCTTGTATCTCAGTATATCCAGCAGCTGAGTGATGGAATTAAAGGCGAGGATTTATTCAACTCTATAAAAGGCGGCACAGGAAAATGGAACGATGAAGGTATGGTTGAAGCTGGTAAACTGTTCCAGGAAGAAGTTAATAAAGGATATTTTGAAGATGGATTTACCGGAGTATCAAGAGAAGAGGCACAGTTACAATTTGCAAATGGACAGACAGCAATGTACTTCAACGGATGTTGGGAAATCTCCAATCTGGATAAGAAAGAGAATGCTGCAGAAGCAGAAAATATTAGTTGTTTCTTAATGCCGGCAGTAAATGAAGAATATGCAGGTGTAGAAGTTGGCTCTGTTGATACTTCTTATGCGATTACTAAGAACTGCAAGAATGTAGATGCTGCAGTAGCACTGTTAAAATATATGACAAACGAAGAATCAACTTCTTCATTACTTTATGATTATGGACGTTTCCCAAGTACAAACATTGATATCGACGATTCAAAATTAACACCGCTGTGTGCAGATTTCGTAAATCTTCTGGGAGATGCAAAGGCACAGACGCCATGGTTTGACCGTGTAGATACTGATCTTGGAAATGAATTTAACAATACAGCAATTGGAATTGCAAACGGTGATGATGTGCAGGAAGCATTTGATACCCTGCAGTCTTATGCAGAAAGCAAGAGTAAATAAACAGATTGTTAAATAAACTGGCGGAACCTGAGATTTTACATTGGGTTCCGCTTGTTAAAAGGGAGAGTTGTCTATGAATAAAGTAATGGGTAATAAGAAAACCATAGCACTTTTTGTATTGCCTGCATTTATTATTTATGCAATCTTTGCATTAGCTCCTATCTTTTATAATGTGTATCTTTCATTATTTGATACAGACCTGATGTCAAAGATGAACTTTGTAGGAATCAAAAATTATCTGAGTCTTTTCAGTGATAAAACATTTAAACATGCATTTGGAAATAATATTCTGATGGTTGTCGGATCTTTGGTGGCACATATGCCATTAGCAATGTTCTTTGGTAATGCAATCTTCAAAAAAATCAAAGGTGCATCATTTTTCCAGACTGTATTTTTCCTTCCATGCGTAATCTGTGGTGTAGCAGTTGGTCTTACATGGACATTCATTTACAATGGTAACTATGGTCTTTTGAATGGATTCTTAAAGGCAATCGGACTTGGCGGTCTGCAGCAGATGTGGCTGGCTAACAAAGAGACAGCAATGCTTTGTATCATTATTGTTATCATGTGGCAGTATGTTGGTTATCATATGGTAATTCAGCTAGCTGCAATGAGAAATATTGATTCTTCTTTCTATGAGGCTGCTGAGATTGATGGTGCTACAGGCTGGCAGCAGTTTAAGTACATCACATTTCCGCTTATCAAACCAATCCTGAAAATTGACGCGGTTCTGATTATTACAGGTTCTCTGAAATATTACGATCTGGTTGCTGTTATGACTTCAGGTGGACCAAACCATGCAACAGAGGTTATGTCTACATATATGTATTATCAGTCATTTAATATTCTGAATTATGGATATGCCAGTGCAATCGGTGTTGTTTTAATGTTACTGTGTATATTATCTGTAGGAATTTCCAACAGAGTATTCAAGACAGACGAAACAGTGTAGGAGGTGTTGGGAAATGAAGAGAAGTGCCTCAGAAAATATATGGCTCGTTATTAAATATATATCGCTGATCGGGTTTACGATTCTTTGTATCTACCCTCTTGTATGGCTGTTTTTGGCATCATTTAAAACGAATGCTGAATTGTATACGAATACATGGGGATTACCGGAACAGTGGTCAATGACAAACTATGTAAATGCAGTTGTAAAAGGTGGTGTATTCAGATACTTTGGAAACTCAGTTATTATTGCTGTTTCTGCGGTTCTGGTTACTGTAATCCTTGCAACAATGGCATCTTATGCAATTGCCAGAATGCATTGGAAGCTTGCAAACCTTACACATAGTATTTTCCTTTTAGGAATGATGATTCCTATTTATGCTCTGGTAATTCCTCTGTTCTCTATTTTTAAGGGGATGGGGCTTCTGGATACACATCTTGCTGTTATTATTCCGCAGATTGCTGTAGGATTTCCGATGGCCATTTTCATTATCTGCGGATTTATGAGAAGTATTCCTACAGAACTTGAAGAGGCAGCAATTATTGACGGATGTACGGTATTTCAGTGCTTCTTTAAGATTATCCTGCCAATAGCAAAATCTTCAGTTGTAACAGTTGCAGTCGTTCAGTTTATCAATGTGTGGAATGATCTTCTGTTGCCGAGAATTTTCCTCACGGAAAGTTCAAAAATGACGCTGCCGGTAGGACTTACCAACTTCCAGGCGATGTATTCTACAGACTATGTAGGTATGATCGCGGCAGTTATTATTACAATTATTCCTAGCATTGTAGTTTATATTTTATTACATAAGCAAATTATGGAAGGTATGGTTGCAGGTGCTGTAAAAGGATGATATGATTCAGAAAAAAGAAATCACTGCTTCTTATATGGGGCAGTGATTCTTTGAATCAGAAAAAGGTGGTAATGTTATGAATTTGTTGATTGCAGATGATGAGGTTGTAATTCGCAGGGGACTGCTGAGTCTTGACTGGAAATCAATAGGAATTACAGATGTGTATTCGGTTGCAAATGGAGTAGAAGCGAAAGAACTTTTATTGAGCACATCGATAGATCTGGTTATTTTCGATATCAGAATGCCCGGTTTCAGTGGACTGGAACTGGCGCAGATGGTGAAAGAACGCTCTATGGATGTGGCTGTTGTAGTTTTATCTGGATTTTCAGAATTTGAATATGCAAGATCGGCAATGCGATATGGTGTATATGAATATCTGCTTAAACCGGTTTCTCCAAATGAACTGATGGAAACAATGCATAACGTTATGCACCGTCTGGAACAGAAAAGATTTGAACAGAAGTTATTAAGCCAGAAGGATGAATTTGGGGAAAAGCATGATGCGGTATCGCAGGTAAACAGTCTTTTTGTACAGTCATCCAATACGATTAAATCTATTATGACAGATATTGCACAGAACTATGAACAGAATATTTCTTTATCAGACCTTGCTGAGAAATATCATTTTTCAGAGAGTTACATTTCACGTAAGATAAAAAAAGAAACAGGTTACACTTTTGTAGATATTTTAAACGGAATTCGCTTGATGTGTGCAGCCAGTCTTATCAAAACAGGTGAAAAGATAAGTGATGTGTGTGAAAAAACAGGGTTTAATGACCAGCATTATTTTTCACAGATGTTTAAGAAAACATTTGGATGTACGCCGTCAAATTATAGAAATGAAAATGGTGAAAATTTCCCGGGACTTTATGAAATACTGAATAGTAAATCAGGAAATGGAAAGTGATATGAGAAGGCGCGATAAATCAAAACAAACTGGTGTTTTAAAGGCAAACGGAAGTTTGATGAATAAGATTTTTAAAGTCTATATGCTGTTAATGTTTGTCTCATGTGTTGTTCTGCTGGTTGTTTTCGGAATTCGTTTTTCCAGTGTTTATAACTCACAGGCAAGATCACATATGAACGATGTTACTGTAGCAGCGGAAACAGGATTGGAAGAAAGAATCAGCCAGATTGATCAGCTTTCTGTGTCGATTCTGATCAATAACAGTGTGCAAAAGAACTTAAAAGAAATCAATTATCAGACACTGGTGAATCCGGAAAATACATCCTTTCAAACTGAAAAAGCAGCGATTTCCAGTGAAATCCGAGGAAGTGTTTTTAATGTCCCGGGAATTGTTTCGGCCAGGATTTTTTCTCTGGATAATGTGGAAATTGTAATAGGAACCTCTGGCAAAAGAATCAAAGCAGATGATATTACAAAAGAAAAAATCTATGACCAAAATGGAGGGGCACTGTGGGCAGACGATGAAGAAAATGGAATGATTGGGTTATATCGTGCCATTCTAAGTGTTGATGATTTTAAACCTATCGGATATATGATTATTGAGTGTAAAAATTCATATTTCAGCGAAAAACTTCAATCTGTTCCCAGCACGTATAAAAATCGTTTTTACCTTTTGAATAATGATATGGACATTATCGTATCTAGTGAGAAAAATATGTGTGGAAATTCTTTTCCACTGGAAACGAGAGATTTTAAGAATGTAAAAATTGTCAAGGATCCCAGTACAGGAGAGAATAGTTATTTTACATATCAGTATGTGAATAATGGGTGGCTTCTGGTTTCCACTATCAATGTGGGGCAGTTGTGGAAGAATATAGGAATTGCGCTGGTGAGTGTACTTATTACGTTTGGAATCGTGCTTTTGGTTTCTCTGATAATAATGAGATATGCTGCCAGAGTTATGGTAAAACCGACAAAGAAACTGGTAGATAGCATGACTGCATATCAGGAAGGAAACTTTGATTCCCGATTCAAGGTGGAAAGTCAGGATGAGATCAGCCAGATTGGTATGGTTTATAACCAGATGGCGGATAAGGTACAGAATCTGATAGAGAAGAATTATACGCTGGAAATTGCAAACAGAGAGGCTGAGATTGAATTTCTGAAAATGCAGATCAACCCTCATTTTCTGTATAACTGCCTGGATACGATAAGCTGGCTTGGTTTTTCAAATGGAAACAGTGAAATAACGGATCTGGCAGTTGCTCTGGGAAAATTTCTCCGGGCAAGTATCAAAAGGGAAGACTATTATATGGTAAAACAGGAAATGGAGGTTGTAGATAACTATTTATTTATCCAGAAATACAGGTTTGGAGACAAAATAGAGATCAGACATAATATTCCTGATGAAGTGCTGAATTTCTATATGCCAAGCTTTATCATTCAGCCGGTTATAGAAAACAGTATTGTACATGGTCTGGAAGAACAGATTGAAAAAGGAATCCTGTGGATCAATATTCAGCTATGTGATAACAAATATCTTCAGTTTAATCTGACAGATAATGGAAAAGGCATGGATGAAGAGCAGTTAAAACTGGTCATTCAGAATTATAGTGATAAAAATAAAAAAAGCAGTATTGGATTGAGTAATGTATATCGAAGGCTGAATTTGTTATATGGAGAAGCATGTGAATTTCATGTGACAAGTGTAGCGGGAGAAGGAACAGAGGTGACTTTCAGGATTCCTGTAATGCAGGTACCTGGCAATCATACTCTGAATGAAATATAAATGTTTGGTGGAGGACATGACAATGAATGCAAAACAGAACTACAAATGGAACGAACTGACAATGGGAACCTGTTATTATCCGGAACACTGGGATAAGAAACTCTGGGCAGATGATCTTGACAGAATGAAGAAGGCCGGAATTTCTGTGATCCGTATTGCAGAGTTTGCATGGAGCAAAGTAGAGCCGGAGGAAGGTGTTTTTACCTATGATTTCTTTGATGAATTTCTGAATCTGTGCAGTGAAAAGCAGATGAAAGTTATCTTCGGAACACCTACAGCAACTCCTCCTGCATGGCTGACAGAGAAATATCCGGAAGTCTTAAATGCACGAAAAGATGGTGTGCTTCTCAGACATGGAGGAAGAAGACATTATAATTATAACTCACCGGTTTATCAGAGACTTTGTGCAAGGGTTGTGGAGAGAGAAGCTGCTCATTATGCGAAACATCCGGCAATCGTGGGATGGCAGATTGATAATGAAATCAACTGTGAAGTGAATGAGTTTTATTCAGAGGCAGATTCTGTTGTGTTTCGTGAATTTCTCAGAAAACAGTATGGAACTCTGGAGAAATTAAATGAAGCATGGGGAACTACCTTCTGGAATCAGACTTATACGGAATGGGATCAGATTTATGTTTTGCGCCCGGTTTTAAGTCAGGGAATTAATCCTCATCAGCATCTGGATTATATCAGATTTATTTCAGAGAGTGCCCGTCATTTCTGTAAAATGCAGACAGAGATTATCAAAAAATATGTAAAACCGGGAGACTATATCACAACAAATGGTAAATTCTGGAATCTCGACAATCATAAAATGGAGAAAGAGTCTCTTGATGTTTATTGCTATGATTCTTATCCGGATTTTGCATTTGGTCTGGATCGCAATCCGCTGCACAGTGATGATCTGAATGATCGTAAATGGTCCCATAATCTCGCAGAGGTACGTTCTATTTGCCCTCATTTTGGAATTATGGAACAGCAGTCCGGTGGAAATGGCTGGACAACCAGAATGGAAGCACCGTCTCCGCGTCCGGGACAGTTAACTCTCTGGGCAATGCAGAGTGTAGCTCACGGTGCTGATTATATTTCTTTCTTCCGCTGGAGAACCTGTACATTTGGTACAGAAATCTACTGGCATGGAATTTTGGATTATGATAATCGCGAGAATCGCAAATACAGAGAGGTTCAGGATTTCTATAAGAAGTTAAAAGCAATTGACGGTGTATGCAATTCAGAATATAAAGCAGCATTTGCAATCGTTAAAGATTACGATAATGAATGGGATACTTCTGTAGATACATGGCATAACAGAGTAGCAGGAGCAAGCGAGCAGGGAATCTTTAAAGCTGCTCAGCTGACACATACACCATATGACATTGTATATCTGCAGGAGGACAGTGAACTTACAGATCTGATGAAATATCCGGTACTGTTTTATGCACATCCGGTTCTAATCAGTGAAGAACGCGTGAAACTTCTGAAAGAATATGTTGAGCAGGGCGGAACATTGGTTATCGGATGCCGTTCAGGTTATAAAGATATGAATGGTAAATGTGTGATGCTTCCACAGCCGGGGTTGCTGGCAGAACTTACCGGTACAGATGTACGTGATTTTACATTTACAAGTCCTGCAGAAGACGAGGTATTTGCAGAGTTTAGCGATAAGAAAATTCCAATGCCAGTATTTAATGATATTATTACACCGCTGGAAGGCACAAAAACACTGGCCATCTATGGAAACAGTTATTATGAAGGAAATCCTGCGCTTACCTGCCATGCAGTTGGCAAAGGACAGGTATTACATCTGGGGGCAACTTTCAATAAGGAAAATACTGAAGCATTGTTTGATTATCTGAAGATTAAAGAGCCATTTAAAGAATATATTGAAGCTCCGGAAACAGCGGAAGTGATTATGCGTGAGAAGGATGGAGAGAAATACATTTTTGTATTAAACTATCAGGCTGAAAAGATTGAATATACACTTCAGAAACCAATGATCGCACTTTATGATAAAACAGAAGCAACAGGAAGATGTACACTTCCTGCATTTGGAACTGCTGTGTATAAAGTAATAGAATAAAAAATATTTTGAGAGTTACCGAAAGAATATAAAGACAGGGATTGACTAAAAACTGCTATAGAAACAAGAATGATGTATTGGGATTGTTATTCAAAGAAACATATACCAGGAAATGTTTGATATAGCAGTTTTTTTGATGGATTATTCCCCAAGTAATTTCACATAACGTGCCTGATGCTGAACGGCCGGAAGAAATTTATTTAATTCCTTTCGTATGTTGTATTATTCTTTTTTGGTGTTTTGTTTTCTATATTTCTGCGGGCTGCAGCCCTTCACTCTGGAGAATACCTTGGCATAATAGTTGGAGTCTGTGAAGCCGGATTTCTGGGCGACTTCCATGATGCTGTCGTCGGAGCTGAGGAGAAATTCAAGGCTCCGTTCCACCCGGTATTCCTGCAGAAATGTAAACAGGGATACGTTCATGTATCTCTTGAATAACCGGCTGCATTCGCTCTCGCAGAGGTGGATTTCCTCTGCGATATCTTTCATCTGGATTTTATTCATGTAATTGTGTTCCAGATAATCCATGATCTCACGCATACGGTTGCGTTCCAGTTTGCTGTGTTCCGTATAGGGGAGGTTCTCCGGAAGATTCTGCAGCATACAGCGCCACAGCTTTTGCAGAGTTCCGGTGATATCCAGTTCGTAAAATTCCTTTTTCTCTTCATACAGAGTTATGATTTCTCTCACATATTCGGAAAAAATTTCATGCCAGGGCTGCGAATAGTCAATGTAGACTGCAGGAAGGGAGAAATTGTGTAAAAATGGCTCCACATATTTCCTGCGCAGGATACTTCCGTAGGAACCATAGATAATCTTTGGCAGAAAAGTGATGGAGACATATTTGCCGTCTTTCATATCTTCCATGAAGCCTGCGTGGAGTACATTGGCATTTCCCAGAAGGATATCTCCTGCTTTCATGTGGTAGGTACACTGGTTTACTTTATAGAGAATCTGTCCATCCAGGACAAGGGTGATTTCTATCTCAGGATGCCAGTGCCAGAGAAAGGAGCCGGATTTGTAGCCGGAAAGTTTCTCATAGCTTACCAGCAGTGGAAATTCATCACTGCCATGTTTCTTCAGTTCTTTCTGTGAGCCGTCGGTTATGATCTCTGCCATTATATATGCGTCCTCCATTGAGAATATATGATGATCTTTAATTATCCTATCTTATAGCAATTCCGGAAAATATTGCAGACAACCTGCTGCATCAGAGAAAGACCGTTATGCGAAATTGCTGTTGATGACTTATATAATATATTGTACACTTATATAGATATAAACGCAAGATTTTACTATTTTCCCCTTAGATTATCAAGGAATTTTATGACACAGCAGGGTATACTTTAATTCAAGAGTGTAGCTGATAAGGCTGCTCCCAAACTTTCATACACATATTCCCGTCTGCCGCTGATTTTCACACCTGCACTGCCACTGTAAACCGTGAAAATTGTCAGTACATAGTACTCATAAAACTATGTATCAGCGGTCAGACCGGAAAAATGAACGGAGGATTTTTACAATGAATATTCCAAATAAAAATGAATTGACACGTATTTACGGCGAAGCAGAGAAATCAGCAGCACGTTTTCAGGCTGTAGCTGATCATTTCGCAGAAATTTACCATCATGATACAGCAGAATTTTTTACAGCACCAGGAAGAACAGAGATCATCGGAAACCATACAGATCATAATGGCGGCCGTGTGATCGCAGGCAGCATTGATATGGATACCATCGGTGCAGCTTACCCGAACAACAGCAGTGTTATCCGTATCACAAGTGAAGGATATGACAAGGAAGTTGTCGTAGACATCAATGACCTTGCCAGCGTACCGAAGGCTCAGGGAACCGTATCTCTGGTAGCAGGTATGGTGGAAGCTATTCAGAAATTCGGTTTTAAAGTAGCCGGTTTTGATGCTTATGTGACTACAAATGTAATCCGTGCAGCAGGTGTAAGCTCTTCTGCATCTTTCGAAATGCTGGTATGTTCCATCATTAATTATTTCTTTAATGATGGTGCAATGACATACATCAACTATGCAAAAGCAGGACAGTATGCTGAGAATGTTTACTGGCTGAAGGCTTCCGGATTAATGGATCAGCTTGCATGTGCAGTTGGCGGACCGATCCTTCTGGACTTCTCAGACAGAGAGAATCCAAAATATGAGAAAGTAAACTTCTCTTTCCATGATTATGATCATCATCTTGTAATCGTTAATACAGGAAAAGGTCATGCTGATTTAAGTGAAGAATACTCTGAGATCCCTATGGAAATGAAAGAGGCAGCCAAGGCAGCAGGAGCAGAGCTTCTCTGTGAGACAACTCTTGACAAAGTGCTTGCAAATATGGATAAGATTGATAATGACAGAGCAATCTTAAGAGCGATTCATTTCTTCAAAGAGAACGAACGTGTAGAGAGAGCTGCAAAAGCAGTTGAAGAGAAAGATGGTGAGACTGTACTGAAGCTCCTCAGTGAATCAGGAAAATCTTCCTGGGAATTACTTCAGAACTGCTATCCGATCAAAGCATATACAGAGCAGAAGATTTCTGTTGCGCTTGCTCTTACAGATCTCTTCCTTGAGAAACTGGGCAAAGGTATCTGCCGTATCCATGGAGGCGGATTTGCCGGTGTTATCATGTGCGTAGTGCCGGAAGAAGAAACAGAGAACTATGTTTCCTATATTTCTGAATTTGCCGGAAAAGAGAACGTATATCCAATGAATATCCGCGCAGTAGGTGCAGTACATATTGAAAAGTAAATATGCCGCAAAGGGTGTTACTGAACATAAAATTATGAGCAGCCAGAGAAGCGGATTGTGAATATCTGTTTGACAAATATTGAGTTAGATGTTATCAGGAAAAACAGGCAGCAGTAAGGTGGATTGGATTGACATACACTTTACTGCTGTTTTTTTGATGGAAGTTTCCTGTTTTGCTTTTCAATGCAAAATTCCTGTATTATAATTGTGATAATGTATAATTATGATAAGGATATATGGTGATTTTTTGTGGATAATGCATTTTGTATCTGTTTATCAGAATGTGAAATTTACAGGAATTGCTACAGAATTATCAGGTATCTAACCGAATAAACTGCGGAGCAGTTATTCGATGTAGAGCCGCGTAACAAAGCGGATGATTTTTATCCGCTTGACATGAGGGGGAAGGAATAATGAAAAAAAGGTGGACAATGCGGAGGGCACTGCTTGTTCTGTGCATTGCAAGTGTAGTGTTCGCACTTCTTCTGCAGACATTTCTGTTTCATCAGTCTCTGCGCAGACAGATTCGGGCAGAGAGCATTTCAGATCATGAGATTTCTCTGAATAAAATGCAGACAGATCTGTCTAATTTTATCCACACAATACGAGGGGAAATGCTTACGATCTACAGTGAGCAGGATCTTATCGCAGCTATGCGTGAAGCTGCTGAAAAGGATGCAAGCATGAAGGATTATTACTGGAGAAGCTGGTATTTTGCAAGGAAGCGTTTTACAAAGGAGGATCAGCTTCTTGCCATGTATCTTTATGATACAAAGGATCATCTGATCAGCAGCTACCGCTACAATTCAGTTACATATCCCAAAGATATTTACAAGGCAGAGTATGATGATAATTCAGACCGGGTTTATGATTATGTGCATGGAAAACGTACAGATCTGATGATTTCCGGATATCACAATTCTGCTGCAAAGAAAGATATTGTGCGATTTGTGCTGAAACTGCATAATTATGATGCAGACAGGAATGCCCTGGGGTATCTGGTCTGTGATATTAACAGTGCGGCACTTACTTCTATTATGGCTAAATATGTAGATGTAGAGCAGGTATGTCTGTGGCTGCAGCCATTAAATGACCGGGTAATCGCAATGACCGGGGAGGCTTCAGAGAGTCAGTGCAGAATCCAGAAACAGCTTGCAAAGGTTGTACAAAGTCATTATAAATCCGGTGAACTGGAACAGGAGTATGATGGGAATTATCTGATCCAGGTGTCTCAGGAGAATTATAATCTGGAGGCATTTGTGCTTGTCTCACAGTCTCTTCTCACTGCAACGCAGAAGACACTGATCCGAACACTTCTTATTATAATGGGAGCCATGATTTTTGCAATTATGGTGATCGTATTGTTTGTGTCTCAGTGGATGACAAAGCCTGTAGAAGAGATGAGCAGCACTATCACGCGGATCAAGGACGGAGAAACCCAGCTTCGGGTGCAGCCCGTAGGATGGTCCCAGGAGCTGACTACGCTGGGTACGGAATTTAATGAAATGCTTGACCGTATGCAGGTCATGGCGCAGGAAGAACTGCAGCATAAAATGCTGGTAGAGCGGACGGAATATAAAATGCTACAGGCACAGATCAATCCCCATTTCCTCTATAATACACTGGATACCATGAGCGGGATTGCCAATGCTCAGAACTGTCCGATGGTAAGCGGTATGTGTCATTCGCTGTCTGCAATTTTCCGCTACAGTCTGAATATGACAGATGAGCTTTCCACTGTGCAGAATGAGATGGCGCATGTGAGAAATTATCTCTATGTTATGGATGTGAGAAATGGCTCAACGATAGCTTACGATTATCAGATTGACAGCGATACACTGGCAGATCAGATGCCGCGTATCTGCATCCAGCCGGTTGTGGAGAATGCACTTACACATGGTCTCAGAAACGTCCGCCGTAAGGACAAAAAGCTTCTGATTCGTTCAGAACATGTGAATGAGAATCTGGTGATCACAATTCAGGATAATGGTGCGGGAATGGATGCGGAATCTATGAACCGTCTGCTGGATCAGAATGATATGAAACGTGTGGAATCCGGCATTTCCATTGGAATCCTGAATGTTAATGCGCGTCTGAAGAGGCTTTTCGGAGAGAAATACGGACTGCATATTGAAAGTACAGCAGGCGAGGGGACAACTGTGACGATCACAGTCCCGGCTGTTTCTACGGAGAATTCCGGTGATATGGAAAATGTGTAACTGTTCAGTACCTTCACAGTTACGAGCCAAAATGCATTAAAAATCACCTGCGGTGATGGCATTTTGGCTTGTATGTCTCGGGATTTTGGTACTTACGTGCCAAAACACCTCGCGGGATAGTAGACTACTGAATAGTTACGAAAATGTTCAAAAATAAGCAAGGAGAGAGACAATGAAAAATATGAAATATAAGGTTCTTGCTGCAGATGATGAATTCTGGAGCAGGGAAAATATCCGGAATCTGATACCATGGGAGGAGTATTCCCTGGAATTTCTGGAGCCTGCATGTGACGGGGAAGAGGTTATAGAGAGGATTGCCGAAGAAAAACCGGATATTATTCTCACAGATATTAATATGCCATTTCTGAGCGGTCTGGAATTGCTGCAGCGTTTGCAGAATGAATACCCTGAAATCATTACCATCGCCATCAGTGGCTATGATGACTTTGATAAGGTAAAGGGTGTATTTGTTTCCGGCGGCCTGGATTATCTTCTGAAGCCTGTGGGAAAAGAAGAGATGGTAAAGGTGCTTACCAAGGCACTGGGACTTCTGGAAGAGCGGGAGAATACAAAAAAGCAGGATGAGACCAGCAAGCTTCAGAAACATAAGCTGTCATCATTTCTGGAAGACAGTGAATACTCGGCACTGCTTTCCGGAAAACTGTACGGGCAGTCAGCATCCCAGACTCATGTATCCAGCACGAATACATTTTCGGAAGTAGCCACACTGATGGTTAAATTTTACAATATTACAGAGATTGCGGAGCAGTTTGAACATGATAATCTGCAGATGTCCTGGAATATCAAGTCCAGATTGAGAGAATTGACCGGTCTGGAGGAGAATGCGATTATTTTTAACAACAGCAATAAGATGAGTGAATTTCTTATTGTAAAGACTGCTGATGCAAAGGAATTCAGAGCACTGGCGGAAAATATTCTGAAGGAGTTTCCGCTGGAAGAATACGGCCCTGTTTCTGTTGTGCTCCATGAGCAGACAAGTTCACTGGATGATATCGGTACAGTTTACAGAGAACTGATCTCAACACTGATTACCCGTCCGTTTAACAGGGAACACAGTATCCTTTCCTGTTCGGAAGAGAAAACCGGAGAGCAGCAGAGAAACAGCGAAATGCAGATGGTCGGGAAATCAGCACCTGTACATATGGAGACGGAGTTGTACCATCTGTTGACAACGGGACAGAAGGCAGAGGCAGAGAAGCTGATCTTTAAGACCTGTAATTTCAGACAGTGTGATGATGGAAACTGGACTTACCTGGATGTGAAACAGTATGCGGGCAGGATTACAGGAATCCTTTACCGTTATGTTCAGGAGAAATGTCCGGAGCTTACCGCACAGGCAGAGGAAGCCATGGATAACATTGATTATTATATGAAATGTCTCAATGCGCCGTCTCTGCTCGCCTCCCTGAAAATCCTGCTGGACAGCTTATGGGAGAGCGGAGAAGATAAAAGCTCTGATGCAGGTTCTATTATGCAGCAGGTAGAGCAGATCCATAAATATATTGAGCGTTCCTATCATGAGAATATTACACTCACTGCTCTGGCAGAACAGTATCATATGGATGCAAGCTATCTCTCCAGGACTTTCAGTCAGAAATACGGTGAGACGATCATTGCATTTCTTACCAGAATCCGGATGGAGAAAGCGGCAGAGCTTATGAAAGATCAGGACAAGAAGCTGGAGACGATTTCGTTTCTGGTGGGATATGATGATTATAACTACTTCAGCAGGGTGTTCCGAAAGAAGATGGGATGCAGCCCGAGGGAGTATCGGAATAAATTTGCACAATTATAATATGGAAGAAACTCAGGTAGAATTGAGTGGACAGTAACGAAAGCGGAAGTCCTCTGTATGGCGGTTCTTATCGAATCGAATGGATACAGAGGACTTTTTGGGAAGATATCTTTGCCGTGCGTCAGCACGCCTGCAGGTATCTTCCTTGTCCTTCGCACTCTGCTGAACTGTCTTGATTGCATTATTTTATGGAATTGCTATAAACAATAGAGAAAACATACAAGTTACTGGCATTTTGCTCAACTTGTTCATATTTTGTCCAAGTTTTATATATAAACTGGTCAAAAATGTGCAACAAAATTTTCCAAATATGTCCTAACTGACCAAAGGCAAAGTATGGTTTAATATAATCACAGAGGAACGGAAAGCCCGGAAAAACTTCCGTTCAAAAAAACAAGAAACCAAAATTTTTCAAGGAGGGTTTTACAACATGAAAAAAAGAATGAGAAAAGCAGTCGCTATCGCAGCAACAGCAGCAATGGTTGGTTCTTTACCGGCAGGTGCAGTTACAGCACAGGCAGCCGATGACGACATCACAATCGGCGTATCAATCTGGAGCTCCACAGACGTACTTGGAAGCCAGAGTAAAAAAATCATTGACAAAGCAGCAGATGCTCTTGGTGTTAATGTAATGTATGTTGACCAGGGCCACGTATCTGAGCAGGTTACAGCTTCTGTTGAACAGCTTTGCGCAGCAGGATGTAACGGTATCGTAATCTGTAACTCTGCAGACTCCGAAATGACATCTGCCATCCAGACATGTGATGCAAATCAGGTTTACCTTACACAGTTCTATCGTATCATCTCCGAAGAGAACAGCCCTGAAGTATATCAGACAGCATGCAACTCACAGTATTATCTTGGTGCAGTTCATGAAGACGAAGTAACAAACGGATATACACTGGTTAACCTGCTTCTTGAGAACGGTGACAGAAACATCGGACTTGAGGCATGGACAGTTGGTGATGCTACATTCCAGCAGAGATGGACAGGTTACAAACAGGCAGTTGACGAATGGAACGAAGCTAATCCTGATGATCAGGCAACAATCACAGAGCCTGTATATGCTAACACATCTTCTGAAGAAGGTGCAGCAGCAGCTCTTTCCCTTTACAATTCCAACCCTGATATGGACGCTCTGATCGTTGCAGGTGGTGGCGGTGACCCGCTTGTTGGTTCCATCGGTGCTCTGGCAAACGAAGGACTTACAGGAAAGATCGACGTTGTTTCCACAGACTTCCTTGATGACCTTGGCGAGCAGCTTGAATCAGGCGGAATGTTTGCTGAATCAGGCGGACACTTCTGCGACCCGTTATATGCATTCCTTATCACATATAACGCAATCAAAGGCAACTATGTAAAAGATGAAGGATCCTTCGGATACGAAATCCAGTTCCCATACCTGTATGTATCTTCTTCCGAAGACTATGAAAACTACAAGAAATACTTTGTAGATGACGATCCATACACAGACGAAGAGCTTGTGGAATTAGCAGGATACAGCTTTGATGATCTGAACAAAGCAGCCACATCACTTTCTATTGAGGATGTTATTTCCCGTCACAGCAACTAATATGATGAACTTGTGCTCCACTGCCTTTTCTCCAAAGGGCAGTGGAGAAACTTTTAAGAGGTAATTGTCAGTGCCCGCTCGAAGCAAAAGGCCAAACCCTGATGAAGCGTGTGACCTCCTGCTTTTGGCGGGCGATGAATTGGATAAGGAGAATGGTTATGAAAAAACTCAAACAAAGCCAGTATTATGGAATCGGCCTTCTGGTTCTTATGCTTGTAGTTTTCTGGGCAGTATTTAAAGTACTTGCACCGACTACTTTCGGTTCCCCGGAGAAACTGGCCACTTACATGAAATCAGCATTAATTTACGCAGTTGGCGGATGTGGCCTCTACTTTATCTGCGTAATGGGACCTTTCGATATGAGTGTTGGTGCCAATATCGTACTTTCATCCATTATCGCCTGCAATGCAAGTGAAAAATTCGGTTATGCCGGTCTTATCATTGCACCGCTGATCTGTGGTACGATCATTGGTCTCATCAATGGTATTGTTTATATTAAATTACATATCTCTTCCCTGATCGTTACATGTGCGCTGTCCCTGATCTATGAGGCCTTCAGTGTATACGCCACAAACGGAAAGAACGTAATACTTTCAGCAGACTACAGAGCATTTGGTGATTATCCGGGCAACCTGATCCTGGCACTGATCGCATATCTGCTTTGCGCATTCATTTTGAAATATACAAAAATCGGTACTTATACTTACGCCATCGGAAGTAACGAAGTTGTAGCCAAGAACATGGGTGTAAATGTTCCGAAATATAAGATCGTAGCATTTACTCTTGCAGGATTTTTCTTCGGACTTCAGGCAATCCTGACAATCAGTTTTGGTACTTCCATGACATCAGCTTCCAACCTTTCCTCTATGAGCCGTAACTTTACTCCTCTGATGGGAACATTCTTTGGACTGGCATTTAAGAAATATGGCCATCCGGTTATCGCTATTGTAATCGGTGAAATGATCATTCAGCTTATGTTCAACGGTTTCGTTGCACTGGGAGCTCCGACTACGATCCAGAACGTAGTAACAGGTGTTGCTCTGCTGGTTATCGTTGCACTGACAACTAAACCGGTTAAAGGTCTTGTAGTAAAATAAGGAGAACGATTATGGGTGAAATATTATTAAGAGCAGAAAATATTGATAAACATTTTGGCATCACACACGCCCTGGACAACGTTTCCTTTACATTTAATAAAGGTGAGATCCACGCACTGATCGGTGAAAATGGTTCCGGTAAATCTACATTAACATCCTGCCTGACAGGTATTTACCAGAAAGATTCCGGCAAGTTTATCCTTGAAGGAAAAGAGATCACCGCAACCAACCAGGTTGAAGCCAACCATCAGGGTGTAGCCATTATCGTACAGGAGATCGGAACACTTTCCGGACTGACTGTAGCAGAGAATATTTTCCTTGGAAACGAGGATCAGTTTACTAAATGTGGTATCAAAAATACCGCAGCAATGAACAAGAAAGCCCAGGAATATCTGGACAGTTACGGATTCAACTATATTGATGCAACTAAGGTGATCGATGATTACAACTTCGAGGATCGTAAGCTGGTAGAGATCGTAAAATCTACCTACTTTAATCCGAAGGTTCTGGTTGTAGACGAGACAACAACAGCACTTGGACAGAAAGGCCGTGAAGAGCTTTTCAAGGTAATGCACAAGGTTCGTGACACAGGAAACTGCGTAATCTTTATTTCCCATGACCTTGAGGAGGTTATCGAGCAGTCTGATAATATCAGTGTACTTCGAGATGGTGTGAAGATCGGTTCCATCACAAAGGAAGAAGCTACACCTGACAGACTGAAAGCCTTAATGGTAGGCCGTGAGATCGGTGACAGCTACTATCGTACAGACTACGGTGAAAAAGTATCTGACGAAGTTGTTCTTTCTGCAAAGAACGTGACAGTAAAAGGGCAGATCGAGAACCTGAACCTTGATCTTCACAAAGGTGAGATCCTTGGTATCGGAGGACTTTCCGAATGCGGTATGCATGAGGTTGGAAAGGCACTCTTCGGAGCTTCCTATTTCCGCCAGGGAAGTGTAACTCTGGGAGACGGCACACCGATCAATTCCATTCCGGATGCCATCAAACACAGTATTGCCTATGCTTCCAAAGACAGAGACAATGAATCTCTGGTCATCAATGATACAATTGGCGATAACATCTGTCTTCCATCTCTGGAGGATCTGAAGACTCATGGATTCCTTCGTGCAAAGACAATGAATGAATTTGCCAATAAATTTGCAAAACAGATGAGTACAAAAATGACAGGCGTTGACCAGTTTGTATCCGCTCTTTCCGGCGGTAACAAACAGAAAGTCGTTCTTGCACGCTGGGTTGGTAAGGACTCCGACCTGATCATCCTTGACTCCCCTACACGTGGTATTGATGTCAAAGTTAAAGCTGATATCTACGCCATGATGGACGATATGAGAAAAAGAGGAAAATCCATTATTATGATCTCTGAGGAAATCATGGAGCTTCTGGGTATGGCAGACCGTATCCTGATCATGAAGGACGGTAAGATCAATGGTGAATTCCTTCGCTCTCCGGATCTGAAAGACACAGATCTGATTGACAATATGATTTAAGGGGGTAAAAAAATGAGTACAACAAAAAAATCAACTGAGCAAGTACCATTTCTGGAACGTCCCATTGTGCGTACGATCCTTCCTATTGCAGGATTCGTGATCATCTGTGTATTATTTGCAATCCTCACAGACGGCAGACTGTTTCAGCCGAAAAATATATCACTGCTTCTGAGCCAGTCATACATGCTGCTGATCTCATCCATCGGCGTGTTCATGGTCATGACAATGGGTGGTCTGGATTTCTCCCAGGGCTCCATGCTTGGTGTTGCTTCCATCGTAGTATGCTACCTTTCCCACTACAATATGGTTCTGGCAGCACTCGGTGGTGTGGTAACAGGTGGTCTCATCGGTTTGATCAATGGTTACTTCAATGTTAAGAGAAAAATCACAAGCTTCATTGTTACAATCTGTACCATGTATCTGTTCCGTGGAGTTTGTGCATATGCAACAACTAACTCACCTGTTTACGCAGTAAGTGATATTTCCAAATACAACACACTGCCATTTATGCTTACTTTCACAGTGATCATCTTCGTAGTGGCATATCTTGTATTTACTTACACAGGTCTGGGCTCCAGACTGAAAGCAATCGGTGCAGGTGAAACAGCAGCAAGATTCGCAGGTATCCGTGTAGAGACTACAAAGATCCTTGTATTCGTGGCAGCAGGATGTATCACAGGACTTGCAGCATTTGTAAATGCTATCAAAGTAGGTTCCGTTACATCTACAGCAGGTAACCAGCTGGAAACACAGATCATGATCGCTCTGGTACTTGGCGGAATGCCTGTAAACGGCGGTGCTAAAGTAAGATTCTATAACATCATTCTTGGTGTTATGACATACAAAGTACTTTCCAGTGGTCTGGTAATGCTGATGATGCCGACACAGTTACAGCAGCTGATCCTTGGTATCATCTTCCTGATCGAGGTAGCAATCTTCAGTGACAGGAAGACTGGTATGATCGTGAAGTAATTAATTGTATAATATCGATTATATAACTGGCGTATTCGTGTATTATGTTCATACCTACATAAAATCCCCGGCTCCCGCAGAATTGGTCTGCGGGAGTTGGGGATTTTTGTCGTTTTTGTGTTCTCGTCACATTGATCACCATAGTATATTTCTGTTGCCTATCCTGTCAGGGCATGATAAGCTAAACATATAAAATCTGGTATTATGGGGTAATATATACAGGAGGGCGTAACAAATGATAGATATAAAAAATATCAGCACACACTGTACGCGCAGTGAATTTGTAGGTAAAGCAGTGCTGGATACGATAGGACTTGTGATTTCCGGAATTGATGATACTTTGCTCAAGGAGATGAACATAGGAACGAAGTATCATTGTCTGGGATTATTCAGTTCCCGTACAGGGGCAGCAGGGCAGCTGACTGCTCTTGATGATGCAGTAAAAGCAACCAACACAGAGGTTCTTTCCATAGAACTGCCAAGGGATACAAAGGGCTGGGGCGGTCACGGTAATTATATTGTTCTTGGAGGAACTGATGTCTCAGATGTGCGCCATGCCATATCTATGGCACTGGAGCTTACCAATAAAAATGCAGGAGAGGTATATATCAGTGAAAGTGGTCATCTGGAGTTTGCCTATTCAGCCAGTGCAGGACAGGTACTGAATAAGGCTTTCGGAGTACCAATGGGAGAAGCATTCGGATTTATGGCTGGCTCTCCTGCTGCAATCGGACTGGTAATGGCAGATACAGCGATGAAGTCTGCCTCTCTTTCTATTGCAAAATATATGACACCTGATAAGGGAACCAGTCATTCCAATGAAGTGATTCTGGCAGTTGCAGGTGATGCCAGTGCTGCGAAAACAGCGGTACTGAATGCAAGACAGATCGGTCTGGAACTTCTGATCGCAATGGGCAGCTATCCGGAGACCCCGGGGGTACCATATTTATAAAAAAAATCTTGACTTTTGCATCCGGAATCCATATAATAATCAACGGTAAATTTAAGAAACAGATATTTGGTATTATTGGAAACGGTACATCCTCCTGGATGGTTATGAACAACACAAATCTCTAATTGATGTTATTCATACTATCTAAGGAGGATTTTTTATGCCTAAAAACAAGTTTCAGGAAGTTATTTTTACAATTATCATGGTGTTTGTAATGGTTTATGCCATGATCTGCTACAACATTGTACTGAATACAGGGACAATGACAAATGAGACATTTCTGTTAGCTTTTCATGAATTAACATTCATGGGACCGATTGCATTTATTCTTGATTTCTTTATCATCGGTGGTCTTGCAAAGAAGATTGCATTTGGTATTGTGGATATGAGAAGAGATAATCCGTTCCACCTTGTACTTGCAATCTCAGCAGTATCCGTTGCATTTATGTGTCCATGTATGAGCTTTGCGGCAACTGTGCTGATCAAACATGCACCGGCAAGTCAGATCATTCCCACATGGCTCCAGACAACAGCAATGAACTTTCCGATGGCATTCTTCTGGCAGATCTTTTATGCCGGACCATTCGTAAGATTTATTTTCGGAAAGCTTTTCCCGGAGAAAGAAAAGGCAGCAGCTTCTGCCGAATAAAAAATATGTAATTTTGACTGCAGCATTCTGTATTTCAGGATGCTGCTTTTTTTGTGTTCTTATCTATACGTTACTGTTCACTCCGTTCTCAGTAACGTAGCCAAAATTCATTCCAGATTGCCTGCGGCAATGGAATTTTGGCTTGTATGTCTCGGGATTTTGGCATATTCATGCCAAAACACCTCGCGGGATAGTGATGTGTGAACAGTAACATCTATACAACGTAAATTGTACTTATTTTAATACACTATTGACAAATTCTGTCATTTCTTGTAATATCATATAAAACATATCGAATAACTATGAAAAGTAGAGAATGCAAAAAACTACTGGTACCTTAAAGGAGATGAAACATGATCAGAAAATTATTTGCCTTTGGTCTTGCAGTTGTACTGGCACTGATGCCGGTACAGGCTTTTGGAAAAACGGTGTCTGTCACCAATGTTTCCTATGATCCTACCAGAGAGATGTTTGAACAGTATAATAAAATATTTGAAGACCACTGGAAGGAGAAGACCGGGGAAGATGTGGAAGTGATACAGTCCCATGGCGGTTCAGGGAAACAGGCACTGGAGGTAGCCAATGGTCTGGATGCAGATGTGGTAACCCTGGCACTTGAATATGATATTGAGTCTATTGAAAACGCAGGGCTGATCAAGGCAGGATGGAAAGATAAATTTGACAATGACAGTTCTCCTTATACATCCACTATCGTATTTCTGGTGAAGAAAGGAAATCCCAAGGATATCAAAGACTGGGACGATCTGACGAAAAAAGGAGTGGGAGTAGTAACACCAAATCCGAAAACCTCCGGCGGTGCCAGATGGAACTACATGGCAGCGTGGGCTTACGCAGATAAAAAGTATGGTGGCGATGAAGCGCAGATGAAGGAATTTATCAAGAAACTTTACCGGAATGTGGTGGTTCTTGACTCAGGCGCAAGAGGTGCAACGACCTCTTTCGTGGAGAACGGACAAGGAGATGTGCTGGTTGCGTGGGAAAATGAAGCTTATCTATCCATGCGGGATTATCCGGATGAGTATGAGATTGTTACTCCAAGCGTAAGTATTCTGGCACAGCCTTCTGTGGCGGTGGTAGATGAAGTGGTGGATTACAGAGATACAAGAGATTTGGCAACTGAGTATTTGAATTATCTGTATTCCGACGAAGCACAGGAGATCGCAGCAGAGAATTATTTCCGCCCCACTAATGAGAAAATCCTGAAGAAGCACAGTGATACGTTTGATCTGAATATAAATCTGGCAAATATCAGTGATTATGGCGGATGGGATAAAGTGCAGGAGAAACATTTCACAGATGGCGGAATTTTCGATCAGATTTATGAGAGATAAAGGAAGACAAGATGAAGCAAGAGCATAAGCACAGACAGAATATATGAGACAGGAGAGGTGGTAATTGATTATGAAAAAAAGAAATAAACCGGTGATTCCAGGGTTTGGGCTCTCCATGGGAATTACCATTTCCATATTGAGTCTGGTAGTTCTGATCCCCCTGGCAAGCCTGGTGGTCTACACAGCGAAGCTGAGTTTTAAAGATTTTATCGAAACCATCACAAGGGCCAGAGTGCTGGTATCCTTTTATACCAGTTTTGTATGTGCTTTTGCAGCAGCAGTAATAAATGGAATTATGGGAACTGTTCTTGCGTGGGTGCTTGTGAAATATGATTTTCCGGGCAGGAGACTTATGGATGGGATGATCGAACTTCCCTTTGCTCTTCCCACAGCGGTAGCAGGTATTGCACTGACATCCCTGACCTCAGATTCGGGAATTGTCGGCAGCTTTTTTGCAGGATTCGGTATCAAGATCGCATACACAAGAATAGGTATTACAGTGGCTATGATATTTGTAGGAATACCGTTCGTTGTGCGAAGTGTACAGCCGGTTCTGGAAAAGATGGATAATTCTTACAGCGAGGCAGCAGGAGTGCTGGGAGCAAAGAAAACAACTATCTTCTGGAAGGTCATTTTTCCGGAACTGAAGCCTGCGATCTTTGCAGGGACCGGACTTGCGTTCGGAAGATGTCTGGGTGAATATGGAAGTGTTGTATTTATCGCAGGAAATAAACCCTATTATACAGAAATCACACCGCTGGTTATTATGTCAAAGCTTCAGGAATTTGATTATTCAAGTGCAACGGCAATCGCACTTGTGATGTTGGCAGTTTCATTTTTTATTCTGTTCCTTAACAGTATGATACAGCAGAGAAATGCAAGAATTTTAAGAGGAGGAAATGCCTGATGGACAACAATGAAAAGACTTCGGAGAAAATTACAAAATGGCTGCTTGTCGTGATCAGTGTTCTGTTTCTGGCAGTCATGCTCCTTCTTCCTCTGATCACTGTGATCACAGAAGCATTGCGGAGCGGATGGAAGGTCTATGCAGCTGCAGTGACAGATGAGTACACCATCAAAGCACTTCTTCTTACAGTGAAGGCAACACTCTTTGCAGTTGTTTTTAACACTGTTTTTGGTGTTTTTGCAGCCTGGGCACTGACGAAGTTTCAGTTCAGGGGTAAAAAGCTTCTTACCACACTGATCGACCTTCCGGTTACTATTTCCCCTGTTATTGCAGGTTTGATCTTTCTTCTGATTTTCGGACGACAGAGTCCTGTTTACTTTTTTCTCATGAAGTTAGGGATTAAAGTTGTATTCTCTGTACCGGGAATCATTATTGCAACTGTATTTGTAACCTTTCCTTTTATTTCCAGAGAACTGATTCCGGTTCTGGAAGCAGAAGGAAGCGATGAGGAGGAAGCGGCAGCCCTGATGGGAGCAGGTGGATGGACCATTTTCTGGAAGATCACATTCCCTCATATCAAATGGGCATTACTGTACGGAGTTGTGCTCTGTACGGCAAGAGCAATGGGAGAGTTTGGAGCGGTATCTGTACTTTCCGGACATTTAAGAGGAAAGACCAATACACTTCCTCTTCATGTAGAGATTTTGTTTAATGAGTTTCAGTATGTTCCGGCGTTTGCCGTATCTTCACTGCTTGTGATCATGGCGGTTATCATTCTGGTAGTCAGAAGCCTGATTGAATATAAAGGAAAGAAGGAAGCCTGATATGTATGTAGAGTTAAAAAATATCAATAAGACATATGGTTCTTACCAGGCATCAAGGAATGTGAATTTCGGAATTGAGAAAGGTAAACTGATTGGTCTGTTGGGACCAAGCGGAAGCGGAAAAACAACTATTCTTCGAATGATTGCAGGTCTGGAAACCCCGGACAGCGGAGAGGTCATTATTGATGGAAAAGTGGTAAATGATGTTCCGGCCAGTCAGCGTGGGATTGGATTTGTATTTCAGAATTATGCGTTGTTTCGCTATATGACAGTTTATGACAATGTTGCATTTGGTTTGAAGGTTCAGAAGGCTGATAAGAAGAAAATTGATGCCAGAGTCAGAGAACTGATCAAACTGGTGGGGCTGGAAGGACTGGAAAAAAGATATCCAAGCCAGTTATCCGGCGGTCAGAGGCAAAGGGTGGCATTTGCCAGAGCCCTTGCTCCAAATCCCCAGGTGCTGCTTCTGGATGAGCCCTTTGCAGCCATTGATGCAAAAATCCGTCAGGAACTGCGAAGCTGGTTAAAAGAGATGATCGGGAAGCTGGGAATTACCAGTATTTTCGTTACTCATGATCAAGATGAGGCCATTGAAGTAGCAGATGAGATTATTATCACTAATGCAGGACGGATCGAACAGAAAGGAACTCCTATAGGGGTTTATAGAAATCCTGAGACAGCTTTTACAGCGTCCTTCTTCGGACAGCCATCTGTGTTGAAAAATGCGGATGATTTCCATACCTTTGCTCAGGCAGAAGGAGCAGACAAGATCATTGTCCGCCCGGAATTTGTAAAAATCTCCAAACTGGATGAGGTGGAGAAGTTCAAAACTTCCGTATCCCGGGGAGTGGTTGAACGGGTTTCTTTCAGGGGAGATAATCTGGAACTTCAGGTGAGAGTCAACAATTCCGTCGTAACTGCCAGAAGAAGCCTGGAGAAAGCAGATATCCGGGAAGGTGAGACTGTGAATGTATTCCTTTACAGGATTTTTGCACTGAAAGGTGACAGTGTACAGCTGATCGAAAATGAGGCTGTAAGGGATGACTTTGTAATTATCTGACAGCGGTGGCTGCGGCGACTGACGACAATGAAGAAATAAGAAATTCAGACGCAAGACTGATCGGGAAATCAACTTGTTGGCACACTGGTATGGAGGAAAGGGTAAGAGAGAATGAGAACAGAGAGAATCAGGACAGATGTGCTGATCATCGGCGGCGGTACGGCAGGATGCTTTGCAGCCTATGTGATCGGCAAAAAAAGCGGCAGAAAAGTTCTGATCGCAGAGAAAGCGAATATTAAGCGAAGCGGATGTCTGGCGGCGGGCGTGAATGCATTGAACGCATATATTACAGAAGGCAGAGTGCCACAGGATTATGTGGATTATGCCAAAAAGGATGCCCATGGAATCGTAAGAGAAGACCTTCTTCTTACCATGTCAGAGAGACTGAATCATGTGACAAAGGTGATGGAAGATCTGGGGCTGGTCATCCTGAAGGACGAAAACGGAAAATATGTTGCCAGAGGAAACCGAAACATCAAGATCAATGGCGAAAATATGAAGCCAATCCTTGCAAAGGCGGCAGCTGAACAGGAGAATGTTACGGTTCTCAATCATGTAAATATTACAGATTATAAAACAGAAAACAAAAAAGTCACAGGCGCAGTTGGATTTAGCGTTAATGAGGATATTTTCTATGACATTGATGCGAAAGCAGTTCTTTGTGCCACAGGTGGTGCAGCGGGACTTTACAGACCGAATAATCCGGGATTTTCCAGACATAAGATGTGGTATCCTCCGTTTAACACAGGTGCAGGATATGCAATGGGACTTCTTTCCGGTGCGGAGATGACAACCTTTGAGATGCGTTTCATTGCATTGAGATGTAAGGACACGATTGCTCCTACAGGAACTATTGCTCAGGGTGTTGGGGCCAGACAGGTCAATGCACATGGTGATATTTATGAAACAAAATATGGTCTGACAACTTCCCAGCGAGTTTACGGTACAGTCATGGAGAACAGAGAAGGAAACGGTCCATGTTATCTCAGAACGGAAGGTATTTCCAAAGAACAGGAGCAGGACCTTTACAAAGCTTACCTGAATATGGCACCGTCCCAGACTCTGAAATGGATGGAAGCCGGAAAAGGACCATCCGAAGAGAATGTAGAGATTGAGGGCACAGAGCCATATATTGTAGGCGGACATACAGCCAGCGGTTACTGGGTAGATAATAACAGAGCTACAACTATTGAAGGTTTATATGCAGCCGGAGACGTAGCAGGAGGATGTCCGCAGAAATATGTAACCGGCGCACTGGCAGAAGGAGAGATCGCAGCAGAGGCGATTTTGGAATATCTGAATGGCAAAGATGATGACCGGATCGCAGCGGAAAATAAGGAAGAGGCTTTAGAGCGTGGCGGAGAACAGGAGCTGTCTCAAACTGCAATAGCTAAGAAGGCAGAATACGAATCACATTTGAATGCTTCCCGTTCTTTGATGAATGCAGAGCAGCTTGAGGAAGCCATGCAGAAGATCATGGATCAGTATGCAGGAGGAATCGGTACAGACTACAGATACAGCGGGATGAGTCTTGCAAAGGCAGATGAAAAGATTGCAGCATTGTTGCCAGTAGTTGACACTCTGGCAGCAACAGATACTTATGAACTGATGCAGATTTATGAACTTCGCGAACGACTGATCGTGTGTCAGGCAGTGATCGCACATCTGGCAGCCAGAAAGGAAACCAGATGGCATAGTTTCGGAGAGAATACAGACTACCCGCAGCAGAGCGAAGAGTGGATGAAATATGTAAACTCCCGTATGGAAAACGGCGAGATTAAGATCTTATATCGTGACCTGATCACAAAGGAAAATACAGGTTTGAATACAGCAGAGAAAGGAGCAGGTGAGAGATGAGCATTCGGATTCAAAAAAGTAAATGTGCAGGATGTGGCAGATGTATTGAAGCCTGTCCCGGAAATCTGATCAAAAAGGATAAAGAGAACAAAGCCTTTATCCGTCAGGTAAGAGACTGCTGGGGATGTACTTCCTGTATTAAGGAATGCAGGCATGATGCCATCCGCTTTTTCCTTGGAGCTGATGTGGGAGGCAGAGGTGCAAGTATGGTTGTATCAGAGAAACCGGATATTTCCACATGGACAGTGGAGAAGCCGGATGGCACTAAGATCACTATTCAGGTTAATAAGAAAGACGCTAATAAATATTAAACATAAGTATGTATTCTCGGAGTCTTTAGAGTGTGTTTGAAAAATGCTTTACGCAAGATGTGCGTCACAATTTGTGGAAGATTTTGTTCGGATGAGGGCGTCATAGCGGGCTACGACAACCGAATTCGGACAAAATATACCGCAAAGTGGGGCGTGCAGATT